>JAFSSU010000042.1 GCA_017450845.1 Treponema sp. | reverse complement strand
TAGGATTGCCGTAAAAGGGGATATAAGCACAAGATGGCCTTTGTAAAGAACCTTATCGAAAAGAATTTCATTGAGTACGCAAGCTACGTCATACGCGACCGCGCCATACCCGACCTGGAGGACGGCCTGAAGCCCGTCCAGAGGAGAATCATGCATACCTTGTTCGAGATGGACGACGGAAGGTTCCAGAAAGTCGCCAACGTCGTGGGCCGCGTCATGCGCTACCATCCCCACGGCGACGCTTCCATCGGCGGCGCGCTCGTCGTCCTGGCCAACAAGGGCATCTTCATTGAGAAGCAGGGGAACTTCGGCAATATGTTCACCGGTGACGGGGCCTCCGCCCCCAGGTACATCGAGTGCCGCATCCATCCGCTCGCCAAGGAATTCCTGGTGACCAACCCCCACGTGACCCACTACGTCCCCAACTATGACGGCAGGACGACCGAGCCCGAGGTCTACCGGGCCAAGATTCCCGTTGCACTGATAATCGGGGCGGAAGGAATCGCGGTCGGCATGTCTACCAAAATCCTTCCATATAATATCCGCGAGGTGCTGGAGGCGGAGAAGAAGGCCCTGCGCGGCGAGAAGTTCGAGCTTTACCCCGACCTGCCGACGGGCGGCCTCATCGACGTGACCAACTACAACGACGGCAACGGCAAGCTGATAACCCGCGCCAAGTTCGACATGAGCGACGAGAAGAAAATCGTCATAACCGAGCTTCCCGTTGACTCCACGTCGGAGAGCCTGCTCAATTCGATAGAGAGCGCCTACAAGGCGGGCAAGATAAAGATAAGTTCCATAGACGACTTCACGACCGACCACTGCCAGATAGAAATAAAGCTTCCGCGCGGTGTCTATGCCAAGGACGTGGAGAAGGCCCTCTACGCCTACACGGACTGCGAGAAGTCCATAAGCTGCCAGATGCTCGTCATCAAGGACAACATGCCCACGGTGATGAGCGCGACGGAGATAATCCATTACTACGCCAAGAAGCTGACCGGCATCATCAAGGACGAGCTTGAGTGGGAGCGCGGGCAGCTGACCGAGGAGCTTCACGCCCGCACGCTGGAGCGCATCTTCGTGGAGGAGCGGATTTACAAGAAGATCGAGCAGATGAAGACCGCCGAGGCCGTGGACAAGGCTGTCAAGGACGGCTTCAAGCCATTCAAGGACGAGCTTGTCCGCGAGGTCAACGACGAGGACGTTGACAAGCTGCTCAAAATCCCGATCCGCCGCATCTCGCTCTTTGACATCAACAAGAACAAGGACCAGGTAAAGGCCATAAACGCCCGGCTCAAGGAGATAAGCCGCCGCCTGAAGCACCTGACCGACTGCGCCATAGAGTACCTGGACGGGATGCTCGGCAAGTTCAGCGGGGAGGAGCTTGCGCGGCACACGCAGATTGACAAGTTCACGGCGGTCGAGGTGAAGAAAATCGTCAAGAGGGAGACACCACTCCGCTATGACGAGAAGGGCTACCTGGGCACGTCGGTGTCGGGCGGCACGGAAATCCTCAAGGTGACGCCCTACGACCGCATCCTCTTCATACGCAGGAGCGGAATCTTCACCGTATGCGACGTGCCGGACCGCCTCTTCGTGGATGCGGGGATGTGGTACTGCAACTACGCGGAGAAGGAGCTTATAAACAAGGTCCTGTTCACGGTTATCTACCGGGACAGCAAGACAAAGTACCCCTACATCAAACGCTGCCGGATCGCGGGCTGGATAATGAACCGCGACTACATGCTGGCCCCGGACGGAACCGAGGTCCTGCACATAGACACGAGGGAGAGCTTCAAGTTCACGCTGAACTACGAGAAGAAGCCCCGCGTCAAGATTACGAGCGAGGACTTCAGCTCCGCCGACTGGGAGGAGAGGGGACTCAAGGCCGGGGGACTCAGGCTGTCCGCCCACGAGACCGCCTCTGTTACTGTGGAAACCGCCTCCGGCCAGAAGGAGCTGTTCAGCTAAATGGCAGGCATTCTCCGGAAACCCTCATACAAGTACATGCACGTCATCCTGAACCAGTGCGTCAGGGGCAGGATGCCTCAGGCCATGTTCGCCGTGTTCCTGCACAGCCTGATGCGGGCGGTTATATGCCTCACAGGGGTTTCTCTGGCTCTTTCCTTTTTTCCGTCCGGCAAGGCCTCGTCTCCGTTCGCGGTTCTTTTTGCGGCCCTCGTCCTCATCACGGGCTTCCTGCTGGTGGAAATCCTGACGTACGGCCTGTACGGGATTATCGCCCCGCTCGTCAGGAACAAGGCCGCTTCCATCAAAGACATTTTCTGCGGCTTCACGGATCAGAGCAGGCGGGTGGTCAAGGCCGCGCTTGCCTTCACCATGATAAACGTGGCGGCAATGCTTCTTCTTGGTTTTCTTGCCGCCTTGCCCGGAAGTCCTGCCGCGGGGCTTCCCGGGCGGCTCGGCGAGAATGCGCTCGTGCTCGTCGCGGCCCTCGCTTATATCGTCCTTGCGGCCTTGCTGACTCTTCCGTTCTCATTCAGCTACCTTATTCTCATGACGAAGGCAGGTACCGGGGTATGGCAATCTTTCGTGCTCAGCTGGAAAATGCTTGTGCGCCAGATTCCGCACTTTGTCGGCTTCATCATATATGCTGGGGGAAGGGACATATTTATGGTCGTTGTCATCCAGTTTCTCCTCTTTGTCCTGCCGAAGGGGGAGGGGGCCGCGTCCATGCAGCTGCTCGCCACGCTCGCAAGCTTCATCGGGGGCCTTGCGGAATACAGGGCTTTGACCCGGGGCTATATGGCCGTCTGCATCTACTTCTATGGTGAGGCGGGCATCCTGCGCCCGCATGGTGGCCAGGAAAGCGTTCCCGGCGGCACTGCTGGCAACCTCGGGGGGACGGACACGCCGGGAGACAATGCCCCATGAAAGTCCTTCTGGAATACTGCATGGCCGAGACCAAGGTCAAGAACTCCCGCTTCATCGCAGAGGCCTTCCCTGTCCGCACGGCGGAGGAGGCGAGGGCAAAGCTTGCCGGGCAGAAGGAGAAGTATTCAGACGCGAGGCATGTCGTCCATGCCTTCTTTGCCGGGACAAAGGCGGAGCACAGCGGGCTGAGCGACGACGGGGAGCCGTCGGGGACGGCGGGAAGGCCGGTCTTTGAGGTCCTGAAAGGCAGTGGCATAACGAACGTTATCCTTACGGTTACGCGGTATTTCGGGGGAACCCTGCTTGGCACTGGGGGCCTGGTCAAAGCATACCAGGATGCGGCAAAACAGGTGCTCGCCCTGGCCAAGGCGGAGGAATACGTGGAGAAAGACACGTTCTCTTTCAGTACGGACTACGCCGCTTACAAGACGATAAAGCACATTTTTTCCCGCTACCACATAAGCGGCCTGCAGGAAAACTATGGGGCGGCCGTGGAGGTCTGCGGTCAGATTCAGGCGGACGAGAGCGAGGCCTTCCGGGCGGAAGTGCACGACGCAAGCAAGGGAAAAACACTGGTGGAGGTAAAGCGATGCACCTGATATTCATACGGCACGGGGATCCGGACTACAAGAACGACAGCCTGACGGAGAAGGGCAGGCGGGAGGCGGATCTCCTCGCCGACCGCATTGCGGGCTGGAATGTGACGGACTTCTACGTGTCGCCCTACGGGAGGGCGCAGGAGACGCTCAGGCCTGCCCTGCTCAAGATGGGGCGCGAGGCGCAGACGGTGGACTGGCTGCACGAGTTTGACTACCGGGTGCGGCACCCCAAGACCAAGCAGCTCCGCTGCTGCTGGGACTGGATGCCCCGGGAGTATTACGGGGAGAAAAAGGCGTTCGACCGGCACGCATGGGAGAGCCTGGGCTGGGCGAAGAAAGAGAAAATCGGCAGGCGTTACCGGGAAGTCTGCTCCGCCTTTGATGCCCTGCTCGCCCAGTACGATTACAACCGCCTGGATTTTGACAGCGCGATATATAACTGCCTGCCTCACACGGACTACGATGACGCGGGCTTCAAGGACCACCTGAACCCTTCCCAGAAGGACTTTGACGGGAGGAACCTGGTCTTTGTCTGCCACTTGGGCTCCATGTTCACCATCATATCCCACTTGGTCGGTTGCAGCCCCCTCCAGCTCTGGCAGGGCTTCTTTGTCGCCCCCACGTCCGTAACCGTACTTGGCGCGGAGGAGCGGACTGGCGGAGAGGTCGTCTTCCGCGTGCAGCAGCTGGGGAGCGTGGACCACCTGAAGGCCGCCGGGGAGGAGGCCTCCGCGTCGGGATTCTTCGGCAACTTCACTATGTTTTAAGAAAGCTTCCCGGAAACGCTGAAAAAGCTTTCTCTTCCCCCTTGACATTTTTTGGGGGAGGCGGTATAACTGAAACATAAGGCAAAGGTGTCTTAGATAATATTCTGCGGGAGCGGAGTATCTTCTAAGGCACCTTTTTTTTATCTCGGCAAAGGCGTCGCGATAGCTTCCCGGTACTCACTGTGCCCGGGAAAGTTCGTCGCGGCCTTTTATTTTTTAAATATGTGCGGACAGCGCACGAGGAGATATAAGATGGAATCGATGGTTACGGAGCTTTTCGGAAGCATGGTCTTCAATGAGTCGGTGATGAAAGCCCGGCTCCCCAAGGAGACGTTCAGGCAGCTTATGAAGACGATAAAGGGCGGCGAGAAGCTGGACCCGACTGTCGCGACGGTCGTTGCCAATGCGATGAAGGACTGGGCGATAGAGAAGGGGGCTACCCACTTTACCCACTGGTTCCAGCCGCTGACGGGAATCACCGCGGAGAAGCACGACAGCTTCATCTCCCCGACCAAGGACGGCAACGTCATCATGGAATTCTCCGGCAAGGAGCTGGTGCAGGGAGAGCCTGACGCGTCCAGCTTCCCGAGCGGCGGTCTCCGCGCCACGTTCGAGGCGAGGGGGTATACGGCATGGGATCCGACCTCGTTCGCATTCATCAAGGACGGTACGCTCTGCATACCGACGGCTTTCTGCTCCTATACCGGCGAGGCCCTGGACAAGAAGACACCCCTCCTCCGTTCCATGGAGGCAATAAACAGGCAGGCCCTCCGCGTCCTGAAGCTCTTCGGCAACTCCGATGTCTCCAGCGTCAAGACGACGGTCGGCCCTGAGCAGGAGTACTTCCTCGTGGACAAGTCCGTCTACGACAAGCGCGAGGATTTGATTTTTACCGGAAGAACCCTCTTCGGCGCGAAGTCCCCCAAGGGCCAGGAGCTTGAGGACCACTACTTCGGCATGATAAAGCCCCGCGTCCAGGCATTCATGAAGGACCTGAACAAGGAGCTGTGGAAGCTGGGAATCCTCGCCAAGACCGAGCACAACGAGGTTGCCCCAGCCCAGCACGAGCTTGCCCCGATTTTCTCCACGACGAACATCGCCTGCGACCATAACCAGCTGATGATGGAGCTGATGCGCAAGACCGCGAGCAAGCACGGCATGGTCTGCCTGCTGCACGAGAAGCCCTTTGACGGCGTGAACGGAAGCGGCAAGCACAACAACTGGTCCATCTCGACCGACACCGGCAAGAACCTGCTTGACCCCGGCGAGACTCCCAGCCAGAACGCCCAGTTCCTGCTCTTCCTCGCCGCAATCATAAAGGCGGTGGATGAGTATCAGGATTTGCTCCGCATCTCTGTCGCGTCCGCCGGAAACGACCACAGGCTCGGCGCGAACGAGGCTCCGCCCGCCATCATCTCGATTTTCCTTGGCGACGAGCTGAGCGAGATTCTGGACTGCCTGGAGAGCGGCAAGCCCTACGGCAAGCACGCCAAGGAGAAGATGGAAATCGGCGTGAGCGTCCTGCCCGACTTCAACAAGGATGCGACCGACCGCAACAGGACCAGCCCCTTCGCCTTTACCGGGAACAAATTCGAGTTCCGTATGCTGGGAAGCCAGGACTCCATCGCCTGTGCCAACATCATGATAAACACCGCCGTGTCCCAGGTCCTCGGTGAGTTCGCCGACCAGCTGGAGAAGTCCAGTGACTTCCAGAAGGACTTGCAGGCCCTCATCCTCAAGACCATCCGTGAGCACAAGCGGATTATCTTCAACGGCAACGGCTACGATGACTCCTGGGTGCAGGAAGCCGAGAAGCGCGGGCTCTACAACCTCCGCTCCACGCCCGACGCGCTCGACCACCTTCTGGACGAGAAGAACCTCAAGGCGTTCAAGGCGCAGAAGATTTTCAGCGAGAGCGAGATACGCTCACGCTACGAGATTCAGAACGAGAACTACTGCAAGATTATCCATATAGAGGCCATGACGATGATTGACATGACCCGCAAGCAGATCCTGCCCGCCGCCGCGACGTTCGCCAAGTCCCTGGCAGAGACGGTTTCCGTGATGGGGTCGGTGTGCAAGGACTGCGACACGAGCTACGAGGGCGGCACGCTCAAGTCCGTCTCCGGGCTGACCAAGGCGATTTACGAGGCGGTCGGCAAGCTGGAGTCGGATCTGGACGGAATCCCGCTCGACATCGGCAAGCAGGGACACTTCTTCCACGATGTCGTCCTCGCGGACATGGAGAGCCTGCGTGCTTCCGTGGACGCTCTGGAAGTCATCAGCCCCAAGGACGTATGGCCGCTGCCGAGCTACGGCGACCTGCTGTTCAGCGTAAGATAGTCAGGCCAAGATAGCAACAGGAGGGGGCGATTTCTGCGCCCCCTCTTTTATCTGTGGCACATCGCCGTTAATCCTGCTATACTGTCGCTATGGTATACGATGTTACGGTGATTGTCCCTGAGGGCAGGGACAAGGACGAAGGATACATAAAGCAAGAGGCCGGGCGTCTCCTCCTGGCAAAGGGGCAGCGGGTGAACCTGAACGGAGCGCAGCTCGTCGTGGAGAAGCGTTCGGTCGATGCCCGCCGGAGGCAGATAAAAATCGTTCTCCGCTGCAAGCTCTACGTCGGCGAGGAGCCTGTGCCCGAGGATTCGGCCCTGCCCCAGTGGCTTCCCGCCTCGTCCTCACGCAAGACCGTCGTCATCGTCGGTGCCGGGCCGGCGGGCCTCTTCGGCGCGCTCAAGCTTCTGGAAAAAGGCATCCGCTGCGTCATCGTCGAGCGGGGCTCGCAGATCTCGCAGCGGAAAGTTGACATAGCCCGCATAAGCCGGGAAGGGCTGGTTGACGGCAACTCCAACTACTGCTTCGGGGAAGGCGGGGCCGGTTGCTTTTCCGACGGCAAGCTCTACACCCGGAGCGACAAGCGGGGCAACCTGGCCCAGGTGCTTCGGATTTTCAATCACTTCGGGGCGGACCCGTCCATATTGACCGCCGCCCACCCTCACATCGGTACCGACCGGCTGCCCGCCGTCATCGACGCAATGCGGCAGAAGATAGAAGAGCTGGGCTGCCAGTTCCTCTTTGGTCACTGTTGCACGGATTTTATAATAGATGAAAGCGCGGGCGGGAAGCGGGTCTGCGGCGTACGCGTGCAGGACACGAAGAGCGGCGAGGAACAGGAAATCCGCGCAGACGCAGTTCTGCTTGCCACGGGTCACTCTGCCGCCGACATCTACATGACGCTCGCCCGCATCGCGTCGGAAAGCCTTGAGGCGAAGGGCTTCGCGTTCGGCGTGCGCGTGGAGCATCCCCGCGCCCTCATAGACCGCATCCAGTACCACGGGGACGCGGAGGCCATACGGAAGCTCGGCGCGGCAGAATACCGGCTGACCAGCCAGGTGGACGGTCGCGGGGTATACAGCTTCTGCATGTGCCCGGGTGGCTTTGTCGTGCCGAGCGCAAGCTCGCCGGGACAGATTGTCATCAACGGGATGTCGGCGGCGGGACGGAACAGCGTCTGGAGCAATGCCGCAATCGTCGTAGAAACCCACCCGGAAGACATACCCGAGCGATTCAGAAAGGAGGCGGAAGGGCTGGGCTGTCCCGCGCTCGCAGGGCTTCTTGCCCGGACATGGCTTGAAGAAGAGACCTGCCGCCACGGCGACGGCAGGCAGCAGGCCCCCGCACAACGGCTTACGGACTATCTTGCCCGCCGGGAAAGCGGCAGCCTGCCCCGCACGAGCTATGCCCCGGGCCTTGTGGCGAGCCGCTTGGACGAATGGCTTCCCCCGCACCTGAACGAGAGGCTCGGCGAAGCATTCCGCATTTTTGACGGAAAGATGAAAGGCTATATCTCTGATGAAGCCCTCATTATCGCAAGCGAGACCCGAACGAGCACCCCGGTCCGCATCCTGCGCGACAAGGAGAGCGGCGAGTCCCCCGTCCTGCGCGGCCTCTACCCGGCGGGCGAAGGCTCAGGCTACTCCGGCGGCATCGCAAGCAGCGCGATGGACGGCATAGCCCAGTGCGGGCGGATTTTGGAAGCGCTGGGGGAGTA
>JAFSSU010000375.1 GCA_017450845.1 Treponema sp. | reverse complement strand
TATATGATTAGACAGATATTCTCTAAAAAATTTGCCCTTATTTTTTTATCAATATACAATGATGCAAACTCTTTGCTGTCTCCAACTATTCCTCCATTAGATACGCCTGACGTTTTTCTAGATCAAATCAAGAAACAGAGGAATTATGTATATATCTTGGATGGAAAGGTTGTAGGCTTTATGTCGTTTCGAAAAGAGAGGAGAGGAGCAGAACTAACATCGTTGTATGTGCATCCAGACTCGCAGGGAAAAGGGGTTGGTACAGCTCTTGTCGCTCATTTTGAGAAGCTGACATCTTCATCAAAACTTCATTATATTATCGCCTTAGCAAATTCTCCTTGCAGTCAAAGATTTTATAGAAAATGTGGATACGAAACGAGGCAGGAGCTCATAAAAACAAAATCTTGGGAGATTGCATTCATAAAATTTAACCAAGCTGTTTCTTGAACAACATACAACTCGCCCAGCGTAGCTTCTCCACACAGTTGGGTACAAACTGCGAAAGCCGGTCACGCAGGGCAATTTGAAATCCGACACTTACTGCAGCTGCTTGAGGAGGAGGCGGGCACGGCCGTGGGAGGGGTTCAGCTCCAGCGCGTGCTTGAGCGTGATCAGCGCGTCCTTGCTGCGGCCCAGGCGGGCCTCCTCGTAGCCTATCCGGTAGCGGACCTCGGCCTTGAGCAGGCGGTCGCTCACCCGGCTGTCCGCCTGGCGCAGGTAGTCCAGGGCCTGAGCGTCGCGGTTGTAGCCGGAGTAGATGTTGCCCATGTTCAGGTAGGAGGAGGTGACGGCCTCGTTCTGACCGGCGGTGTTGAAGACGGGGACCCGCTTGGAGTAATTCGAGAGGATGTGGTCGTAGAGCTTGACCGCGTCCGCGTAGTCACCGCGCTGCACGTAGAAGAACGCAGCGACCTCGTCCTCCCACAGGGCGAGCTTCTCCGGGCTGTCGCATGGCTCGAAGCTCCTCGCTATGGGCTCGTCCTTGCCGCCCTTCTTGTCCCCGCCCTGCTCCCCGAAGGAAGCCTGCAGGTAGGCACGGAACAGCTTCTCCGCGTCGTGCTCGCCGCCGTTCTCGATCAGGCTGTTCACGGCATAGCGCATAATCTCCGGCGGGTAGAGGGAGCCGGAAAGCTCGTTCGTCTCCAGGAGCTTCCAGACCTTGGAGGCCTTCTCCGCCCGCTCGGCCCCGCTGTTCCCGGCGGCAAGGAGCTTCTCCCTCAGGACGACGAGGGACGCGGTCCTGACCTTGACGTCACGGCTGTCCGCGCCCGGGCCCAAGGAAGACTTCACGTCCTCCATAGCCCTGTCAATCATATCGACGACAGCCTGAATCTGCACGACGGGTATGGAATCCCTCTCCTCCATCGCGAGCGTGCGGAGGCCCGCCTGCCTCAGCTGGGCCTCGATCCCGACCTCAGCCGGGCGGTTCACGGAGTCTATGGCGTACTCGCCGTAAGCGGCAAGCCCCGGCTCGTAGTCAGGGAAGTAGCTGACCAGCTGGAAGAGCTTGTCGTACCTCTCCTTCTCGTCCCCGCTGTCGCGCGCATAGAGGGCCGTGTTCATGTAGAGCAGGGGAAGGATGCGGTTCAGCGACGGAAGCTTCTCCTCCATGAACGCGTCCATATAGGGCGAGGAGATGTCCAGCACCTCCCTTCGCATCGCCTGGGCAGAGGCATCGTCCCCGAGGATGTAGTAGTCGTCGGAGAGCAGGGCCTTGAGCTCGATTGCCTGCGCCAGCTCGCCCTTCTCGTCCAGGCTGCCCTTCTTGCGCAGCTCCTCCGCCTTGAGCAGGGCCTCCAGGCTCTCCGCGTAACGCCCGGCATCGTAGGCGACCAGGCCCCAGAAGAGCGCGTCCCTGTAGCCTGCCACCTCGCCCGGGTACAGGGCGGAGGCATCCTCGTAGCCGCCCTTGGCCATCAGGATGGCCGCCGCGTTTATCTGCCAGAGGGAAATCTTGGAAGAACGGTAGGCATCCTTGTAAACGGGGATGAAGCGCTCGTCCATGAAGAAGAGCCTCCTGGCCTCCTGTCCGGAGACTTCGGGAGGTGTCGCCTTCCTGCGGAAGAAATTCAGTACGGGATTTGACTTGGCGAAGAATCGGTCCGCGTCGTAATCAGAGGCAAGGGCCTCACGCAGCACGGCCTCCGCATAGATGGAAGAATACTCCGTGCCAGAGAGGGAGGCCGTACGCTTCCGGGCATCCTTGACCCGGTTCCGGCGGAGAAGGAAATTGCCGTAGAGCGCGGTGAAATCCTTGTCGCCGGGGAAGGAGCGCAGGGCTTTCCTGAGGGTCTTCTCCGCCCGGTCGTATTCGGAGAGGGCCATGTAGCGCTTGTAGAGTCCCATCCTGTCGCCGGCGGAATGAGCGCGTCCCTCAATCCTGTTCAGGGAGGAAAGGGCCTGCTTGGTGTCGCCCTGCTGTATGTAAGAATCAATCAGGGAAAGCTCCGTCGTTATGGCGGAACCCTCGTAGTGCGACGAGCGAAGCCGCAGGACAAGGAAAACGCCCGCCGCCACGACAAGCAGCAGGACACAAATCAGAACAGCTATGACTATGCTATGCTTTTTACTTTTACCGCTCAAGGCCCTTTCTTCCAAAGCGCCCGGCAATATAGTTTCAGTCCGCGGGCAGCCCTTTGCTTATATTATCGAGCATCGCGTTGATAAACTTAAAGGCATCGTCCTCCCCGAACTCCTTGGAGATTTTGATAGCCTGGTCTATGACGACATTGACAGGCATATCCTTCTGGTAGAGGAGAGAGAAAATGCTTATACGGAGAATCGCAACGGTAACCCGGTTCAGGCGGTCGAAATGCCACTTGGGGGCAAGGTGACCCTTAATGCAGGAATCCACCTCCGGGAGGTGGTTCACGGTCCCCGCGATGAGCATACGGGCGAAGTCCGAGGTCTCCGTGTCCAGCTCCCCGGCGTTCTCCGCCCAGTTCAATGTAAGAAGATCTTCCAAGCCCTCCCCCCCCACGTCATAGGAGAAGAGGGCCTGAAAAGCCAGAACCCTCGCTTTATGTCTTGACATCAGCTATCAGGACTCTGAATCCCAGTTGAGCAGCTTCTCGAGGGCAGCCCCCTCCTTCTTGCGCTCAACGTTGCTCTTGGTGTCCAGGCTCTTGGAGAGATCCATGGCGGCCTGGGCAAAGAACTGGCTCTGCTTCTGCTGGGTCAGGTTCTGCTTGATGTAATCATAGACCGTCGTCGTGGACTCGGGCTGGATGATGTCATCAATGGAGAGCATCTTGGCGGCGAACTTGTCCTTGACCACGTAGAACTGATAGTCACCGTCGGTCACGGAAAGCTCGCTGACGTAGCCCTTCTTGCGGCCGAACAGCTCGACGACCTTGTCGGAACCCCATCCGAACTGCTGCGCCTGCTGGGACGTAAGGATCATGTAACCGGCCTGATAGGCCTTGCCGTTGTCGGCATCCTTGATTATGGCATCCTCGGCCGTGGCGGGCTTCTTGTTGTAGTCCTTGAGCATCTTGTCGGCCATCTTCTTGGCGGTGGCGGCATCCTTGTTCTTGGGAACGATGACGATGAAGAGCTTGACCATGTCGCTCCAGACGAACATCGCCTTGTTCATCGAATAGGCATCACGGATTTCCTGATCGGAAGCAGTCACCTTCTTGATCTCAGCCTGCTTCTTGGTGTAGACATACTGCTGGACGAGAATCGAATTCTTCAGGTAGACCTTGTAATCCGGAAGGGAATAGCCGGTCATCTCCTTGATGTACTCGGAGAGGTTCTTGTCCGTCTGCTTCTTGAGATAGTCAGAGAGCTCCTTCTCGGTGCCGAACTGCTGGCCGAACTGCTGGCTCATCGTGCTCAAGAAAGACTTGTCAATATCGCTGTCCGGGATGGAGACCCCGTCCTTGGCCGCGGCCTGGGCGACGAGCTTCTCATAAATCAAGTTGTCCAGGATAGCCTTCTTCTGCTCGAGCGACGCTTCCTTGACGCCGTTCAGCTTGGTCCAAAGGGTTACCCTGTCCTTGAGGGTCTTAACGGTGATAGTCTCGCTGCCACTGAGCTTGACCACCGCGAGGGGGGTCATGTCCGCACTAGCGGCGAAGACAGAGACTGCCATAGTCAGCAAAAGAGCTGCGCTTACGATTAAACGTTTCATTTTCATTCCTCGATCTTGTTGATAAAGATTACCAGCATGTAAAACTTGCCTTCCTACTTCACCAAAAGAAACCTTTTAAGATTGCGATAGTTACAAATCGGCAGGAAAATTTCCGTATTTTTTCTGCCGAACCCCATATATCATTCCCACCCAGGAATTATCACTGTTTGTCCAAGGGCAGCCCGCCCTCGATCGTGGCGCGGATGCGGCGGACACCCGCCGAGGAAGACTGCTCCTTCGCTATCTTGAACTTGCCGATCTGCGCCGTGTGCTGCACGTGGGGGCCTCCGCAGACCTCCTTGCTGAACCAGCCGTCCTTGGGCCCGATGGTGTATACCTTGACCTGCTTCTCGTACTTCTCGCCGAAGAGGGCGCGCGCACCGGAAGCCTTTGCCGCCTCCAGGTCCATCACCTCCATCGTCACCGGCAGGTCCTTCTGAATCTGCTCGTTCACGATGTCCTCCACCTGCCTGACCTCCTCCTTGGTCATCGCACGGTGGAAGGAGAAGTCGAACCTCATGCGCTCGTCCGTGATGTTGGACCCCTTCTGCGCGACCTCATCGCCCAGCACCTGGACGAGGGCCTGCTGCAGGAGGTGGGTCGCCGTGTGGTACTTGGTCGTTATCTCGCTGTGGTCGCCGAGACCGCCCTTGAAGCTGCCGGCGGAAAGCGTGCGGCTC
This sequence comes from Treponema sp., assembly GCA_017450845.1. Taxonomy (GTDB): domain Bacteria; phylum Spirochaetota; class Spirochaetia; order Treponematales; family Treponemataceae; genus Treponema_D. Next base: position 1,603 of record JAFSSU010000375.1, on the reverse strand, counting down.
TCCTCCTGATGCTTCTTCTCCATCTCCTTGAAGCCTTCCAGGTCAACGGTCATGCCGTTCTCCCTGGCCATCTCCTGCGTGATTTCGATGGGAAAGCCGAAGGTGTCGTACAGGCGGAAGGCGACGCGGCCGGGTATGACCATCTTGGGGTTCTTCTGAAGGTTGGGAAGGAGCTTCTGGAACTCCGCCTCGCCGGCCTTGAGCGTCTTTGAGAACTTCTCCTCCTCAAGCGTCAGCTGCTCCCTGATGAAGGCCGCCCGCTCGGAGAGCTCGGGGTAGGCATCCTTGTACTCCCCGATGACGATCTCGGCGGGCTTCGCGAGGAAGCTCCCGTCAATCTGGAGCTTGCGGCCGTAGCGGACTGCGCGGCGGATGATGCGGCGCAGGATGTAGCCGGCCCCCGTGCGTGCTGGCGTTACGGCCTTGGGGTCGCCCAAGATGAAGGTCGCCGTCCTCACGTGGTCTGCGATAATCCTCATGGCGATGTCATCGGACTCACCCTCCCCGTACTTCCTGCCGGAGAGCTGCTCGATGCACTGTATGATCGGAAGGAAGACGTCGGTCTCGTAGACGGATTTCTGGCCGTTCAGGACGGATACCGTGCGCTCCACGCCCATGCCGGTGTCCACGCACTTGCGCTGCATCTCGTTGTAGTGGCCCTGAGCGTCCTTGTTGTAGCCCATGAAGACGTTGTTCCAGATTTCCAAGTACTTGCCGCAGTGGCATCCGGGCTTGCAGTCCGGGCCGCACTTGGGCTGGCCGTTATCGTAAAAAATCTCGGTGTCGGGACCGCAGGGGCCCGTCTGACCGGCGGGTCCCCACCAGTTGTCGCTCCTGGGCAAAAAGAAGATGCGCTCGCGCGGGATGCCCATCTCCTCCCAGCGGCGTGCGGCCTCCTCGTCGCGGGGAATCTCCGTGCCGTCGGCCTGCTTCTCGCCCTCGAAGACCGTGACGTTGAGCTTCTCCTTGGGGATGTTCAGGTACTTGGGGGAAGTCAGGAACTCGTAGCTGTAGGCGATGGACTCCTGCTTGAAATATGCGCCGAGGCTCCAGTTGCCCAGCATCTCAAAGAAAGTCAGGTGGCTCGCGTCTCCCACGGAGTCAATGTCGCCCGTGCGGACGCATTTCTGGTAGTCGGTCAGCCGGTCGCCGGACGGGTGCGTCTCCCCCAGAAGATAGGGGACAAGAGGCTGCATTCCCGCCGTCGTGAAAAGCACGGTCGGATCGTTGTCAGGGAGGAGGGACTTGCCGGAAATCTCGGTATGCCCCTTGGACTTAAAGAACTCTATATACTTCGAGCGCAACTCGTTTACGGTCATAGGGGAATATTATATTGACTAAGAAAATTTTAGTCAACGGCAGCACCTTGCAGTTTCAGGGATGAGGGCACAAAAAAGGCGGCCAGCCCTATGGCTGACCGCCTTCCTTTCCTAAATCAAGCCGCTAGGCCTTCTTTAGAACGTCCACTTCCAGTAGACGGGGAACTTGATCTGGTAGGATCCGTCTCCGTCGAAGAAGTTGACGAAGTTCACGTGGGCACCGAACTCGTTCTTTCCGGTCCAGTAGGTGAACCCGGGCTTAACCCTGACAGCCAGGGCAGCCT
>JAFSSU010000374.1 GCA_017450845.1 Treponema sp. | reverse complement strand
GTGAAATGCCATCGAAGCGTCAAGGCGGGGCCCCCAGAGCGAGCATTTGCTTGCTCTCATTTCCTGCCGTACCACCGGGAACGTATGGAGCAGAGCGGGGCCCCCAGAGCGGGCATTTGCTTGCGCTCGTCAAACTGTGTGCCAGTACGCATCGACTCTAAAATACTTTATGTTCCAGATGCAAGCACTAGCCCGCGAATGGGGACACTCTGCGGGAACCGCCATCGAAGCGTCAAGTCTATACGTTCCCCCCCCGCCGAGACAAATTTCATAAAAACGCTTTTCCGCCCGTTGGCTGTTGCTTTCACGGGGGGTGTATAGTATAATGGCATGATAGAAACTTTTCGTACGTATCCCTATGAACGTTAAGCTGACCGGATGGGCCCTGCTCATCGACATCGACAAGAAAAGACTCAGAGCCACGGGGCGGGAGCTCCTGTCCTGCGGCATGCGCGTCAGCTATGCCCCTTCCGCAGGGACGGCACTTTCCTTCCTGAAAGACCACCGGCCGGGAATCATCCTGCTTCACGCCTGCCTTGAGGAGCCCTGCTCCCTGGTCGGGGCAATCAGGGCCGACCGCAGGCTGGACGGCGTTCCCCTGCTCCTCATGACCGACGGGACCGAGGACGCGGGGCTGCTGGAGGGCCTCTTCGACTCCGGCGTGTCCGACCTTGTCCGGCTGCCTCCCCCCATACCGTCCGTTCTCTGCAACAGGGTCAGGATTCTGCTCGGGGCCGGGCAGGGTAATCCCGCCACGGTCGGGGCCCCGGCCACGCCTGGGGCCGTGCAGCCCGCGCCCCCTGCCGGGGATGCCGCCCCTGCCTTCCATCAGATAGAGGGCGTTTCCTTCGATGATGCCGTCAAAAACAGCGGGGGCGAGGATGTCCTCAGGACCGTCATGCAGAAGTTTTATGAAAGCATCGATGAGCGGGCCGGGGCGCTGGAGGGCTTCGCCGCCGCGGGGGACTGGAAGAACTACCGGATTGCCGTGCACTCGCTCAAAAGCTCCGCCCGCCTGATCGGGGCCATGGAGCTTTCCGCCGGCGCGAAGGAGCTGGAGGCCGCCGCCGACGGGATGCGGACGGATGAGATAGTTGCGAAGACCCCGGCCCTGCTCGGCCTCTACCGCAGCTACCGGCAGAGGCTGCTCCCCGTGGTGGGGCACGAGGAGGGGGATGATGGGGGGAAGGATGATGACCGCCCCCTCCTCCCGGAGGAGACCCTGGCCTCCGCTTGCCGCGACCTGAGGGAGTGCCTTGAGATCTCGGACTTTGACAGCGCGGACTACATCATCGCCTCGCTCGCGGAGTACCGCGTGGCGGATGACAGGCGGGATTTCGTCGCGGGGCTGAGGAAAGCCGTGTCCGACGTGAACAAGAAAGAGGCGTTGGAACTGCTCTCCGGTATATAAAATATGAGTGAATAAAGGAAGATGCATTATGGAAAAAAGCGTGTTGTTCGTGGGCAAGGACCCGGGTTTCCTTGCGAAGGCGATGATAAAGAGCCTGAAGGAGAGGGATTATGACGTCAAGATTTCCCTCCCCGACCCCTCCTTCCTCTCCACGTATGAAGGGAACTTTCCCCCGGTTTTCCTCGTGTACATAGAGGGTGACATACAGGGATTCGAGAGCACGTTGAGGTACCTGCAGGATGTCATCGTCAAAGGCGGCGGCGGGCAGACCCTCCTGATCGTAGGCTCCAAGGGGGAGCTGGACTTCGTGAACGAGATAATCTCCCCTTCCTGCATCGGCAAGATATATACGAGGCCGGTTGACCCCAAGAATATCATCGACGACCTGGACGGAATGCTCGTGTCCGGCAGGAGGCTGGGGCAGAAAATCCTGATCGTGGACGACGACCCCATCCTGCTCAGGACCATAAAGGACTGGCTCTCCGACAAGTACTCGGTGTTCATGGCATCGGGCGGAGCGGACGCGATGGACTTCCTGAAGAAGAACGCCGTCGACCTCGTCCTGCTCGACTACGAGATGCCGGGGACCTCCGGGCTCGAGACCTTCGAAATGATGAAGAGGATTCCGTCGCTGGCCAGGATACCGGTGATTTTCCTGACCTCCAAGGACGACAAGGACACGGTCACGAAAGTCCTCGGCGCGCACCCGGAGAAGTACATCCTCAAGACGATGCCCCAGGCGATGATCGTCAGGACCATCGACTCCTTCTTCATGGGCAAGTGACCGGAGGGGGCTGCCGTATGGAGACTAAGCTGAGGCAGGACGAGGAGCTGCTCGCCGCCCACCTTGCCGCTATCTGCGTCGCAAGCTTCTTGTTCCTGGGCCTGATGACCGAGACCCTGGTCATGGGCTGGGAGATCTGGGCCATCCCCTTCCTGCTCGTGGCCATCTTCGTCATGCTCTTCTGCCACTTCACGCGCTTCGTCCCCATGGAGATACGCCCCCCCCTCTACGTGCTGATCTGCCTGGGCGCGTTCTTTTTCTACGGCGTGCACCCTGACAGCCTCTTTGACATTCCCATCATCGCCATCATCATGCAGACCGTGTTCATGACGCTGGACTGCGTGTGGGCCATCTATACCGGGGTCGCCGTCTATGCCCTGATACTCGTCTGGCACTTCTTCATCCTCAGGACGATCGGGGCCATAAGCGGCCCCCTTGAGATTTCCCGCCTCTGCATGGACATCGTCTCGGTGACGGTGGCGACGCTCTCCACCAAGGACGTCGTCTACCGCAGGAGGAAATCCAAGAAGAACGTGCAGGCTGCCGTGGAAAGCCTCAAGGAGGTGAACCGGCAGACCGAGGACTTCATGGCGAACGTGTCGCATGAACTGCGCACCCCCATAAACGCCGTCACCGGCATAAGCGAGTCCCTCCTGAAGAAGGAGGACGACGCGCAGAAGCGGTCGGAGCTGCTTGCCATCAAGCGGGCGGGGCACAGGCTGTACGGGCAGATAAGCGACATACTGGACTACACCGAGATAGGGATGAGGCGGCTCAAGGTGAGCGAGTCCCCCTACAGCATCGTGTCATGCATCAACGACGTGATAAGCGACCTCAGGGACTTTGATTACAAGCCCTCCGTGGAGCTCATCCTGGACGTGGACATCCGAATACCCGCCGTGATGCTCGGCGACGAGGGGAAGATAAAGAAAATCCTCCGCCACCTCATAGAGAACTCCCTCAAGTTCACGCAGGAGGGCGGGGTATACGTCAAGCTCAGCACGCTCAAGAGGGATTACGGCGCGAACCTGCTTGTCTCTGTCTGCGACACCGGAATCGGCATGAGCGACGAGCAGCTGTCCAAGGTCTTCGCCAAGCTCTACCAGGCGGACTCCGACCGGACCCGCAGGAGCAGCGGCATAGGGCTCGGCCTCACCGTCACCTCCAGCCTGGTCAGGAGCATGGGCGGCTTCATCCGGGTGGAGAGCGAGATAGGCAAGGGGACGGAGGTGAACATCAGCATTCCCCAGAAGGTGTCGGACCCGTCCCCGAGCATGTCCATCTCCAACGAGCGATCCCTCTGCGTGGTGTATTACTTCCGCCAGGACAAATTCGGCAACCCCCTGGTCAGGGATTATTACGAGCGCATGATCTCGACCATACAGAAATCCCTCCAGGGCATGCTGATACGGGCCCCGGACATGGCGGGGCTTGAGCGGATATGCCAGACATACCCCGTGACGCACCTGTACACCTCGGAGGTCGAGTACGGGGAGGCCAGGGAATTCTTCGACAGGCTTTCCGCGCGCTTGACGGTCGCGGTCGTCGTGGGCAGGAATTTCGAGGGCCGAAGCCTGGGGACCATCCCCATAATCAAGAAGCCGCTCTTCAGCGTGCCGCTCGTCAACGTCCTCAACGGGGATTACGTCCCCGGGGAGGGGGAGCTGCCCCAGCACTTCATCTGCCCCGGCCTCAGGGTGCTCGTGGTCGATGACGACGAGATGAACCTGATGGTCGCGGAGGGCGTGCTCAAGGACTACCAGATGGACGTGACCCTCGCGCTGAGCGGGCGGGAGGCGGTGGAGCTCTGCCAGAAGCAGAATTTCGACCTTGTCTTCCTGGACCACATGATGCCGGAGATGGACGGGGTGGAATGCCTGCACATCCTGCGCAAGCTGAACTCCCATGCGGAGAAGGAGATGGTCGCCATCGCCCTGACGGCGAACGCCGCGAGCGGGGCCAGGGAGTTCTTCTTGGGCGAGGGCTTCGACGAGTTCATCTCCAAGCCGATCGAGCTGATGATGTTCGAGCGTGCCCTGCGCCGCGCCCTCCCCATCTCCCGGATTCAGTACACCGGAGGGGAATCTGGAAATCCTTCCGAGCCATCCCCGCTTCCTGCGGGCGGCCCCCTGCCCGGGAGCGGTGTCTCTGGCCTGGATTACGGGCAGCTGCTCTCGGCATTGCGGGACTCCCTTGACACGCTGGAGGCCGACCGGGCGGCCCTCATCCTCCGCAGGCTGGACGAGCTCAGGCCCGGCGGCAAGTCCGTGGAGGAGATTCTGCCGGGGGGCACGGAGGCAGTGGAGAACCTTGAATTCGACGGGCTCAGGGAGAAGGTGTCCGCCCTTATCGGGGGCGGGCTTGGAGGTAAAGAATGAATCACAAGCTTTCCCCCCGCGCCAGGCGCAGGCTCATCATCTTCTCCCTGTCGCTGGTCATCGGCTTCGTCGCCCAGTATCTGGGGGCGCACTTCTTGTACAAGAGGACCCAGGACAGGAGGCTGAGGGACGACTGCGAGCAGTTGTCCAGGCAGATAAGCGCCGCGAAGAGCGAGGCCCTGCTCTGCGTGCGCACCATGGCCTACAACCCGGTCATGGCGGAATATTTCCAGGACCCGGACGGCGAGGGGAAGCTTGAGGCCGCGTATAATTCCTGCCTGAGGTATGCGGGTCACCTGCCGGAATCCTGCGTCACCTTCTTTGTCTCGGACAAGGACCTGCGCTACTACGAGGACGGCGAGTTCCTCTTCCGGATTTTCCCCCCGTCCGATCAGGACGGCTGGTACGAGGCCAGCTACGATGAGGAGTACTGCCTCATAAGCAAGGAGACGGACCCGAACACCAGGAGCCCCTGGCTCCGCATGAGCGTCCCGGTGTACGGGGCGGACGGCATGAAAGCCGGGACCGCCGGGATGCGGATGCCGATCGACAAGATAGGGGGCGCCCTGCATACCCCCCGGATGGAATGGGACAAGTATGTCTTCCTTATGGACCCGGACGGGAATTTCTCCAGCCTCCACGGCCTTCCCGCGAATGCGGAGGAACTCTCCCTTATTTACGGGCTGCAGGAGTCCTTGAGGCGGCTTCCCCTGCGGCCCGCCGGCACGCTGAGGGGGACATCCGGGCTGGGCGAATTCGAGCTGACGCCGCTCGAGGACAAGTGGGAGCTGTTCCTGATATACCCCTTCTCCATGAGGGGCTATATCTTCTGCCACGTGATGATGTTCTTCATACTCATCTTTGTGACCGCGGTCATATCCAGCATCGTGCAGACCCGCCGCTATATCAGGGAGAACAAGGTCATCCGCGAGCAGAAGAAGGAGATTGAGATTCTCAACGAGAACCAGATCAGCTTCTTCTCCAGCATGAGCCATGAGATACGCACGCCGATAAACACGATAATCGGACTGGACGAGATGATACTGAGGGAGGATATCTCCGACGAGGTCGCCGAGGATGCCCGGGGCATAGCCGGGGCGGGCCACATGCTGCTCGCCCTCATAAACGACATACTGGACATGTCCAAGCTGACGAACGGCAAGATGGAGATTGTCCCCGCCCCCTACGACACCGGGACGATGCTGCTGGACCTGGTCAACATGATCATGGTGAAGGCGAAGGAAAAGAACCTGGAATTCCTTGTGGACATAGCCCCCGACCTTCCCTCCTCCCTCCTGTGCGACGAGGTGAGGATAAAGCAGATCCTGCTCAACCTCCTGAGCAACGCCGTCAAGTATACGAGGGAGGGCACGGTCGCCTTCAAGGTCCGCTGCGAGCATCTCGGTCAGGGCGTGGTCAACGTCATCTATTCCGTGGAGGACACTGGCATCGGGGTCAAGAAGGAGAGCCTTCCCTACCTCTTCGACGCGTTCAGGCGCGTGGACGTGCAGAAAAACCACATGATCGAGGGTACGGGGCTGGGGCTTTCCATCGTCAAGCAGCTCGTGGAGCTGATGGGCGGCAGCATAGACGTGCGGAGCATCTACCTGAGGGGCTCCACCTTCACCGTGACGCTCAGCCAGGAGGTGGTGAACCCGGAGGCCATAGGCGAGCTGGACCTGAAGTCCCGGCCCGGGCACGGCCGCACGGCCTACCAGCAGTCATTCGAGGCCCCCTCCGCCCGCATCCTGATCGTCGATGACAACGAGATGAACCTGATGGTGGAGACAAAGCTCCTTCGCGGCACCAAGATTCAGGTGGACACGGCGGACGGCGGCGAGAAGGCCCTCTCCATGACCCAGGGCACGCGCTACGACGTGCTGCTGCTGGACCACCTGATGCCGGGGATGGACGGCATAAGCTGCCTGCACGAGATCCGCAGGCAGCCCGGGGGGCTCAACAGGAGCACGCCCGCCGTCGCCCTGACGGCCAACGCGGGGCGCAAGAACGAGCTTTTGTACGAGAGGGAGGGCTTTGACGGATATCTTTCCAAGCCCGTGAACGGCGAGCAGCTTGAGGGCATGCTGCTTTCCCTCCTGCCGGAGGACCTCGTCATGCTGCGCGGCGACAGCATCCGGGTGCAGGAATCCGTCTCCTCGCGGAAGCTCTCCTCCCGCAAGCTGCCGCTCGTCATATCGACGGACAGCGTCTGCGACCTGCCCCTCCCCATGCTCCGCAGCCTGGGAATTCCCGTCCTGGCCATACCGATCGTCACGGACGAAGGCTATTTCATGGACAACCTGGAGGTGGACACGGATTCCCTCCTCTACTATATGCAGCACTCGGGCAAGACCGTCGTGTCCAAGGACCCCTCGGTCGAGGAGTACGAGGAGTTCTTCGCCAGGTGCCTGCAGGAGACCCAGTACCTCATCCACATAACGATGTCCTCCCGCCTGGGGGACTCCTTCGCCAACGCGAGCCGGGCCTCCCGGTCGTTCGACAACGTGACCGTGGTGGACTCCCAGCTTATCTCAAGCAGCATGGGGATGCTGGTCCTGTACGCGAAGCAGTGCGCCAAGGAGACACCGTCCCCGCAGATGGTGCTGGAGAAGATAGAGGAATCCCGGAAGTTGTTCTCCGTCAGCTTCATGGTAGACAGCCTGGACTACCTGGAGCGAGGCGGGCACGTGTCCCACTTCGCCAACGGCCTCTGCCGGGCCCTGCTGATTCATCCTGTCCTGTCCGTGCGCAAGGGGGTCATGCGGCTCTCCCGCATGGAGTTCGGCGAGATGGACAAGACGAGGGAGAGCTACGTGAGGTCCGCCCTGCGGAACAAGTCCACCATAGACGACAGCGTCCTGTACATCACGTACGCGGGCCTGTCCTTCAAGGAGCTTCAGGCGATCAAGGAGCAGGCCCTGTCCATAGTCCCCTTCAGGCAGGTGTACTTCCAGAAAGCCTCCCCTGCGGTATCAAGCAACTGCGGGCCCGGGAGCGTTGGCCTCTTGTTCAGGCGGAGGGCGTAGCGCGGGGGAGCTCTCCTACAGGAGGGCGAGCGCGGCATCCCGGTCGCCCCTGCCCACGGCTTCCCGTATCTTTTGGAACGTGTCCCCTATGCCCGGCGGCAGGGCGTAGGCCTCAAGCCCGGCGAGCACCTCGCCCGCATAAGCGAAGTCCGAGGCCTCAAGGGCCTTCTTAAGGGCGGCGACCGCGTTGCTGAACATTCCCGCGTCTATGTCGGGCTTTTCCTCTTTGTTTCCGTCCTGCCCGCCGGATGCCGCGCCGCCGTCCTGTCCGCTGCACAGGGGGCGGAGTCGGGGCGCGTAGGCGCGGTAGCTTTTCAGCAGGGCGGGCGTGAGCTTCCGTATCTCGTCCGCCGCCGGAGCATCCCTGCCCCTGGCGGCGTTCCCGAGCGCCTCGAGCCTCTTCGCGTCCTCCGACAGCTTCGCCGCCCCGATCAGCCTCGCGCTGCTCTTGAGCGCGTGGACGAGTATCGTATAGTTGTGCCAGTCGCCCGCCTCAGCGAAGGCCTCTATCTTCCTCGCATTCTCTTCTATGGAAGCAGAGAAGATTCTGAGCGTCTCGATGAAAGTCTCCGTGCCACCGCAGTTGTGCAGGGCTTCCGCGCTGTCAATGCCGAAAAGCTCGTATACGAGCGGGTCCGCATCGTGCGATGCCTGCCCCGCATCCCCGGCGGCGGAAGCCACGTAGCCCTCGTCCCCCTCGTGCAGGACAAGCTCTGCCGGGAGGTATTTCTGCAGGACCGCCTCAAGCTTTGCCGCGTCGATCGGCTTGGTCACATAGTCCGCGAAGCCCGCGGCAAGGTACATCTCCCGCGCCCCGTTCATGGCGTTCGCGGTCAGCGCGATGCAGACGGTGTTCTGGTTCACGCTGCCGGAGTCGGCGCGGAGCTTCTGCAGCATCTCAAGGCCTCCCATCTGCGGCATCAGGTGGTCGGCGAGGATGACGTCGAACTTCCTGTCACGGGCTCTCTCCAGCGCGGTCATCGCGTCCGCCGCCGTCTCTATCTGGATGCGGGTGGCCTTGAGCAGGGCCTTCACGACGGTCAGGTTCATCGGCGTGTCGTCCACGATCAGTATGCCCGCGCCGGGTGCCTGGAAGCTTTCCTTATAGTGCTCCACGCTCTGCAGGGCTTCCTCGCGGTGCTCCCGCCAGTCCCCGAGCTCCTTCCAGCCGCGCACCTCCTGCATGACGTCAAAGGAGAAGACGCTCCCCTTCCCGTACACGCTCTTGACCTCGAGCGAGCTTCCCATCGCGGCCAGAAGCTTGGTCACGATGCTCATGCCCAGGCCCGTCCCCTCGATGTTGCGGTTCCTGCTCTCCTCGATCCGCTCGTAGGGGGAGCAGAGCTTCTTGAGGTCCTCCTCCTTGATGCCGATGCCGGTGTCCGTGACCCGGGTCTTTATGATGATGTGGCTGTCGTCCACCTTCTCCCAGCCGATGTCCAGCGTGACGCTCCCGGCATGGGTGTACTTGACCGCGTTCGTCAGCAGGTTCAGCGTGCACTGCTTGATCCGCGTGTCGTCCCCCCGGAGGAGGCAGGGCATGCTCGCGTCCGCGTTGACGATGAAGGAGAGGCCCTTTGCCTGGGCGCGGGGCGAGATGATGTTCACCAGGTCGGCCATCACGTCGCCCTCTTCGTAGTCCGCCGTGACTATCTCCATCTTGCCCGCCTCTATCTTGGAGAAGTCGAGTATGTCGTTGATGAGTCCCAGGAGCATCTTGCCGCTCGACTGGATGTCGGAGGCGTAGCCCTGTATGACGGGGCTGCCGCTCTCGCGCAGGATCATCTCGTCCAGGCCGAGGACGGCGTTGATCGGGGTGCGTATGTCGTGGCTCATCACCGACAGGAAGTCGGACTTGGCCCGGTTGGCGGCCTTCTCCGCCTCGGCGGTCAGCGCGAGCTGCCGGTTGAACATCATCAGGGTGATAAGGTTGAACACGATCATCAGGACCAGGCCGCAGCTGATGATGATGACGAGGGGGAGGTCAAAGCTGCGTTCCTTGAGCTCGTCCTCCGGCAGGCTTGAGATGATCGTCCAGTCGCTCGCGGAATTGACGACGGCATGGGCGATGAGCCAGTCCTCGCCCCGCGAGTTCCGCATGGTCGTGGTGCCGTTCTCCCCGGTGATGTTGTCGTAGAAGGCCTGCTGCATCCCGTAGTCGGGGGCGTTGTAGGACTTGTAGAATTCGAAGAAGTTGGAGTTCTTGAAGGACTTGCCCTTGATGATGTAGTCGCCGTCCGAGTCGATCAGGGAAATCTCCGCGTCCTTGTAGCTTTCGGTCGGGAACACCCAGCTGTTCCTGAGCGTGTCCAGCGGGACGATTCGGAGCAGGAGGGCCTCCCGGTCCTTGTCCCCCTCGCGGAGGACAATCTTGTTGTAGAAGGCGATGGACTGCCGCCCGTTCACGGGATTGGTGAACGCCCGCGTGATGTTCGCCCTGATGCCGTCGTTCCGGGTCTCAAGGCTGGGAAAGAGGTCCATGTTCCGGTAGGACACGGAGAAGTCGGCCTTGTCGTCCGCATGGGCTTCCGAGGAGATGCCCGCCATGGAGCCGTCGTCCGTGTAGATGATGTGGGCGGTGCTGTGCTTGCGCGCGATGGACAGGCGCAGGAAGGATATCGCGTCCTCCATCGGGATATGGCTTTTGTTTATGTAGTTGCTCCAGGTGTCGCAGGCGAGCTGCTCGCCGTTCATGTAGTTGGACGCAATCTGGGCGATGCTCTTCGTCATCGCGAGGAAGCCCATCGTCCGGGAGCGCGCGAAGGTCCGCCGGCTCTGCGCCATGTAGAGGAGGGACAGCGCGACTATGCCGGATATGATGCATGTGTTTACGACAAAGATTAACCTTCTTTTCAACATTCGGCTCCGTTCGGCTCATGGTCCGGCTGCTGCCGGAGCCTGCTGCCCTTCCCCCATTATAGCAGAATCTTCCTTAAAACTCAATTGGAAATTCCGCGGGGTCAGGGGGCCTTTACGGTCACTCGTCCTTCCACCAGAATTCCTTGCCTTCGAAGAAGTTCCTGATGTAGTGCTTGAGAAGGATTGGGGCGGTCGTCTTGAGCAGGTAGCCGGTCGGCCCCTCCTTGAGGATTTCCAGTATTATCTCCTTGTCATCCTTGGCGGTCAGGAAGATTATCGGGATTTTCTCCGTGGCGGGCTCGCTCCTGAGGATTCGGAGGAAGTCCAGGCCCGACAGGAGGGGCATCTCGTAGTCCAGCAGCAGCAGGTCGGTGCGGGCCTTCTTCAGCAGGGAGAGGGCGCTCGTGACGGATGCCGCGGTGTAGACGTTGTACTCGTCGGTGAACCAGCTCTCGATCGTCCTCAGGTAGATGTCGTCGTCATCGACGATGAGGATGGTCCTTCGGCTGCTGTCCTGCGCCATGCCGTCCGCGATCTTGAGGCTGCCGTCGTAGGAGTAGGAGGGGTTGATGATGCTCAGCTCCTTGAGCACGCTCTCCATGTTGACGGGCCTCCTGAACGCGTGGGTCACCAGGGTCTGCTCTATGCATGAGCTCGCCTGCCTGAGGTTCTCGTCCGTGCCGATCAGGTAGAGGCGGCGCTCCTTTTTCTTGTCGCCCATCACTACTTCGAGCGCGCCGAGGAATTTCCCGCTGTCGCTCGAGAACCCGTCCATGTGGATGATGAAGATTCCGTGCTCCGAGCTGATGAAGCCGTAGGCGTTCGTGCTCATGGGGTATACGTCCACGTCGTACCCGGCCTCCCGCAGCTCCGCGACCATGCTCCTGACCAGGAAATGGTTCGTCTCGTCACATATAAACGCTACCTTGGTCTTCATACAGAAAGCTCCTCCGTGTCATTCGTGTCTTCTATGTCCTTTACCAGCTTGCAGAAAAGTTCCTTGTCCCCGTTCCGTGCGGCCTGCCCTGCCTGGGTCACCAGCTCCCGCATGGCCTCCGTGAGCCCGTGCCCCGCGAGCATGCCGAGTATGCGGCCCGCCGTCCTGAGGTCGCCGGATGCCGCGCATTCTTCCAGGGCGAGGGAGGCCTCCCTGAGCTTGCCGGGATCCGGGCTCTCCGCCTGTCCGGGCGGGTTCCCCCCGGAGGACCTCGCGAGGCATTCCGCCAGCCGCTTTCCGCAGCCTGAGACCTCGGCGGCGAAATCAGGGACGAGCAGGCGGAGCCCTTCCTCGTATCCCGTGTCGGCGTATTCTTCCAGCCGGGCCGCCGCCAGCGAGAGGGCCGTGAAGCCCAGGAGCCTGAGCCCGGTCTTGAGCGTGTGCGCGGTCAGCCCGCAGAGCTTGAGGTCCCCGCCGGCAGCCGCCCTCATCAGCGTGCCGGCGTTCTTCTCCGCCCCGTCGCAGAACGACCGCGCGGCTTTTTGCAGAGGCTCCGCGCCCCTGCAATACTTCATCGCGGCTTCGATGTCCGCCCCCTCAAGCTTGCCGTAGTTCCTGAGGAACTCATCCCCTTCCGCGCTGCCGCCTGATGGGGTATCCGCCAGCCGTCCCGCCGAGAGCGTGACCAGCCGCTTGGGCAGCTGGCGGATGAGCATCTCCTCCAGCTCCTGCGGGTCCACGGGCTTCGCAAGGTAGTCGTTGAAGCCTTCCCGTATGTAGTGCTGCCGGGAGTCCTTCGCCGCGTTCGCCGTCAGCGCGATGAACCTGACCCCGTCCGCGCCGGGTATGGAGCCGTCCGCCCGGGGAATACCCTCCTGCCATATCGCGTGCAGTGTCTCTATGCCGTCCATGCCGGGCATGCGGTGGTCGATGAAGACGACGTCGTAGTGGCGGTCGGCGACCATGCTTACCGCCTCGCTGCCGCTCGTCGCCGTGTCTATCTGCACCCGCGTGCATTTGAGCAGGGAGCGGATCACGTCCAGGTTCACCTGCATGTCGTCGACTACGAGTATCCGCGCCTCCGGGGCGGTGAAGGTCCCGTAGCGGGCGGCCCTTGCCTCCCCGCTGCCGAGGGATGCCGTCCCGTAGCTGCCGACGGGGACGTTCACGGAGACGGGCTGCCATATCGTGAATGAGAACTCCGACCCCCTGCCGTACTCGCTCCTCACCTGAAGGCTGCTGCCCATCTTGTTCAGTATGCCGCGCACTATCGCAAGCCCCAGCCCGGTACCTTCGATGCTCCTGTTCTTCAGCTCGTCCAGCCGCTCGAAGGGGTGCGATATCTTTTCTATGTCGCCTTCCTTTATGCCGATTCCAGTGTCCGACACCCTGAACGTGAGGAACATGCTCTGGTCGTCGTCCTCCTCCGCCCGCTGCCAGCTGACGGAGAGGGTGACGCTGCCCGAGTCCGTGTACTTGACCGCGTTGGACAGCAGGTTCACGAGGCACTGCTTTATCCTGATGTCGTCCCCCATCAGGTTGTTCGGCGTGTCCTCCTGCACGTCCACGCTGAACACGAGCCCTTTCCCCCGGGCACGGGGTATGATCATGTTGAGCACGTCGTCCAGCATCCCGTCAAGCTTGTATTCGATGGGGAGCAGGGTGAATTCCCCGGAGTTCAGCTTGGAGAAATCCAGTATGTCGTTTATCAGCGAGGAGAGCGTCCTGCATGCCTGCTTTATTCCCCGGGAGTACCCCAGGGCGGTCTGGTCGGGGGACTCCCGCAGGATCATCTCGTTCAGGTTCATCACCGCGTTGAGCGGGGTGCGCACCTCGTGGCTTATGAGGGCGAGGAATTCCGTCTTCGCCTTGCCCGCCGCCTCCGCCGCCATTATCTCCACGTCCTTCTCCTTCACCTTCATCTCGGTGTAGTTCAGGAAGTAGGTCTTGGATACCATGCCGATGACAATCCCGACGACGCTCAGCACGGTGCAGTTGATGATGTCGTTTGCGGCGGCGGGGCCGCTCTTCGCCATCAGGGACAGGGCGGAGCACTCCAGCACGGACAGGGCCGACCACAGGGACAGGCGGAGCGTCCTGTCCGTTATGACGATGGGCTGCACCATCAGGAACCCGAGGATGAGCGTGTAGGGTGCCTCGCTGCCCCGGTGATGCGCTATGACCCTGTCCAGGAGGAAGAAGAACACCTGGCAGGTGAATATGCTCGCGTAGAGGAGGAAAGTCGAATGCCGGTGAGGGAAGGGCTTTTCCCGGAGGCTCAGCAGGAAGCCCGCGGCGAATATGAGCGTGAAGGCGGAGAAAAGGATGCGGAAATCCCACATTGAAAGGAATGTCCCCGGCACGAAGGCCAGGGCGCCGAGCAGCAGATCCGTGAGCATGGATGTGAGGGACAGGGCCCTGAACACCCTGAAGTTCAGCCCCTCGACCTCCGCCTTGTTCCAATACTCCGTATGCCCCATCTGTGCCCCTGTACCCCGGATTCTAGCACAAAGGGGCCTTGTCCGCAATAGCGGGCGGGGCTGCCCCGCCCATTGCAAAATCCCGGCAATCTGCTACACTGTACCTGTATGGAACGACGTGTTTTTGAGGGAAAGAAGGCCCTTGTCATCGGCGGAACGAGCGGGCTGGGAAGGGAGTGCGCCTCGCTCCTGCTCAAGTCCGGGGCGGGGATAATCATACCCGGGCGGACCCTGCCGGGGAAGGACGGGGAGGACAGCCCGGGCGACGTGCACCCCGGCTTCATCAGGTGCGACTTCGAGAAGGAGGGAATCCAGGCCCTGGAGAAGGGCAGCCTCGGCAAGGCTGTCCGGGACGCGGACATCCTCGTCGTCTCCTACGGCCCCTTTATAAGGAAGAAACTGGAGGACACCGGGGCCGCCGACTGGGCTAGGCTCGCGATGTTCGACTACGCCCTGCCCGGCCTTGCCGTCAGCCTCGCCCTGCCGGGTATGATCCGCAGGGGAGGGGGCAGCATCCTGCTCTTCGGCGGCACGAGGAGCGAGAGCATCCTGCCCCGCTCGCTGACCGCCCCCTACCACGGGGCCAAGACCGGCCTCTCCGTCATCGTCCGCTCGGTCGCCAAGAACTACGCGTCCAAGGGCATCCGCTGCAACGCCATCCTGCCCGGCTCGGTCAGCACCGCGCCGCCCCAGAACGCCCCCTCGGGCTCGGAGGGCTTCGTCGTCAGCCCCCGGGACGTGGCACAGGCAGCCGTGTCCCTGCTCGCCAACCCCGCGATGAACGGTGTCCTGCTCAACGTGGACCGGGGCTGGCAGCCGTAGGGGACGGGAACGTATTCCCGCAGAGTGTCCCCATTCGCGGGCTAGTGCTTGCATTTGAGTCATACGCATTTGAGAGCTGAGGCGGACTGACTCACAGCACAATGAGCGCAAGCAAATGCCCGCTTTGGGGGCCCCTCTCTGCTCCATACGTTCCCGATACGTCCGTGTAACACCCCCTGATACGTCCGTGTAACACCCCCTGATACGTCCGTAACACACCCCCTGTTGCGTCCGTAACACACCCCCTGATACGTCCGTAACACACCCCCTGTTGCGTCCGTAACACACCCCCTGACATGTCCGTAACACACCCCCCTAAATGAGCAGGAATGCAAAAATACTACCCGAAAAAGGGTAAACCCAGACTTCCGAGGGGGCTTCCGGTGCGACAGTCAGAACGAAAAGAAGCCCTTCCACAAGTTCGGAGACCGTGGTATACTGTTCTCAGAGGCGTTTTTGCGCCAAGGAGTGCCCCGTATGCTGAAATCCAAGAAGTTTCCCGTGCTGCAAGCCATGCTGTGCGTGCTGGCCGTCCTGTTATGCCCGCTCGCACTTACGTCATGTCCCGGCAACGGAGAGGCGGCTGGCTCGCATGACGATGAAACGTATACCCCCGGGGGGAGCAGGGGGGGGGCTTCTCTAACGGCTCTAATTCTAGCAGTAATAACGAAATAAGCGCGTGGGAAATACTTGATTTATCCAACAGCGGGGACATGGAGCGCGTCGTCGCACAGCTCGCTGGCGGCTCCGGCTCAGGCAACGGAACGGACGGCCCCATCACCCAGAAAGTCACCTTTAACAAGAACAACATTGGGCTACCCGATGATGGAACGCTCACGCTCGTCATCACGGGCGACGGTGTGGACGTGGACAAGACCGGTACGGCGGACGCGGACGGCAACGTGTCCTTCGAGATTCCCGGCATCCTGACGGGGACAGAAATCACCGTCACGCTGACGGTCAAAAGCTCTGACGGCACCATCCTCTACTGGGGCACGAATACTCAGACCTTGGTAGGAAGCGAATTTACCGTGGACGTAAAGCTCGGTCTCGCCAGTTTCTCGGGAACGGCAGCGGAGTTCGTTTCGGCGGTATTCGCCTCGGGCAATACTGTGGACACCCCCTACACCGTTCGCATAACGTCCGCCACAAATGCTGACCTTGCGAGCATTGCGTCTGCAATCGCAAGCAAGGGCGTGTACGTCAAACTTGACCTGTCGGACACCAGTATAGATTACATAGGTGATGACACGTTTAATGCCAGTAGTAATGCGGGGCTTGCGACCTACCTGACGGGCATTGAGCTTCCCAGTGGACTTACGTGTCTTGGACACAGGGCTTTTAAGGGATGTACGGCACTTTCCGGCAGCGTAACCATTCCAAGTTTGTGTACTGTTATCGGCCAGGATCCTTTCTTGGACACCGGAGTGACCTCGCTTTCCGATGCAGCGCCGGGGCGTACGTGGAGTAGAAAATGGGAGATGGGCGGACTAGTTCCGACTCCAAACGCTTGGTCAGGAACCTTAGCTGATTCCGATGCCCTTTCTCGAATTGATGCGAATCGTCCTGATATTGGTTCTTACAATTACTCAACGCCGTAATGGTACATTCCGTCGCCTGCCAGCCGCGGCGGGTGGCACGTGCGGGCATATTTGCAGTAGAAAAATTCCTGCCCTTGTGCTATATTTGAGCTATGGACACTGAGAGGACGTACAACTTCAAGCCGGTCGAGGATTTGGTCTTTATCGATGATTTCATGTTCGGGGCGGTCATGCGGGAGCCTGAAATCTGCAAGGGCGTCCTTGAGCGGCTCCTGCATACCAGGATTGACCACATCGAGTATCCGGAGCTGCAGAAGCCCATCAGCCCGTTCTACACCCGCAAGGGCGGTCCGGCTTGACGTGTTCGTTGCCGACTCGGATAAGGTTTACGATGTGGAGTGTCAGTCGTATAAGGTGGAGGACATCGGCAAGCGGACCCGCTACTACCAGAGCATGATTGACATAGACAGCCTCCTGAAGGGGGCTGTCTATTCCGAGCTGAAAGAGAGCTACGTGATATTCATCTGCACGAACGACCCGTTCGAGTCCGGCTTGCCGGTGTACACCTTCGAGCGGAAGTGCAGGGAAGATGCTGGGGTCGAGCTGAAAGACGAGACCCACCATCTGATATTCAACGCCTCGGCTTACGAGCAGGAGGAGGAGCCGGAACTCAGGGACTTCCTCGCTTTCGTAAGGAACAACACTGCCGAATCCGACTTTACAAGGGGGATAGCGAACATGGTACAGACCAAGAAATTCGAGCAGACCTTCATCAATGAATATCTCGCGTGGAACCTTCACGACAAGGACGTGGAGCTGCGGGGCCCCAAAGCGGGCATTTGCTTGCGCTCCTCTGCCATGAGGCAAGCACCCGCCCGTTGGGCCGTAGCGTCAAGGCTATACG
>JAFSSU010000373.1 GCA_017450845.1 Treponema sp. | reverse complement strand
TTCTTTTTGTCGTCCGGGCTTGTCATAAAAGAATATGGCGTTACGACCGAAAGAAAAAAAAGCTTCCAGCCGAGTTTTTCCAGAATCCTTCCTGTCGCAAGGTCCGGCTTGTTCGTCACGATGTGATGGACAATATTTCTGCCAGCAAGTATCTCTTCTATGCCGGGAAAGGGTCGTGTATTGCAAAAACCGCAGTTGTCATACTCATTCCTGAAAGCCGTGATGATTTCCTTCTTTTTTTGTGCGGTCAGGACTTCGGGGCTGAGCGCGGCATCAAGCATCCTGTCTATCGTCGGACCGACCCGGAAAGGGGCGGACTGCACCTTTTCGGACAGGCCGGCAGACCGGACGGCCCTGACAAGGGCCTCCATGACCTCTTCCTCTGAGTCAATCAGCGTACCGTCAAGGTCCCAGATGATGTGGAGCTCGCTCATATACGCATGGCCTCAGCGCGTATCCTGTCCATCTCTTCCGCCGGAAGGAAGGGGCTCATGTCCTCCAGGCTGGGCGAAACCATCGTTCCGTCAGGCAGTCTTTTTGCGGAAAGCTTGGGGGCGAAGAATTGTTCCGGGTCAATGAGGACTTCGATCAGGACGGGGCCATCCGTCTGCAATGCTTTTTCAACCTGTGAATTGATATCTGAGGCTTTCGAAATCTTGACGTACGCGATTTTGTATGCGTATGCTATCCGTTCCAATTCGGGGAAGGACAAATCCCCGCTTTCCTCTCCGATGCCGACCTTGCAGTGGTTGGAGAATAAATTCGTCTGTGTCTGCCGGATTGAATGGTATCCGTTGTTGTTGAGCACGAAGAGCTTTATGTCCATTTTGTTCTGGAATATCGTCTGCAGCTCCTGTATGTTCATCTGAAGGCTTCCGTCTCCCTCTATGCAGACCGTCATCTTGTTTTTCCGGCACACGCTTACTCCGAGCGAGGCCGGCAGGCCGTATCCCATCGCCGCGCAACCAGAATTCGTGAACAGGCGTGTCCCTTTTTTTATTATTGCTGCCTGGAAGGAGCAGACGCATGCGCTCCCGTTGCTCGTGACGACTGCCGCGTCTTCCGGCAGGAGCTTGAAAAGCCCGTCAAGGAACACGTATGGATTTATGGGCGAGTCTTTTTTCCGGTAGTCATCCAGGCAGGCGGGGTATCTTTTGTTGATTTCTTTTCCCCATGCAATCCATTTTGAGTAATCGTTTGCCGGAAACTCCATGCTGTTCAAAACGGAGATGACATCTTTCACGTCGGCATGAACAGGCATGTCTATGTTCAGGGTCGGTTTCTGCAGTTCCGCAGGGTCTATGTCTACCACGACCTTGTAGGCATCTTTGACGAAGTTCTCCCAGTTGTAGCTTATCTGCCGTATGTTCAGGCGGCATCCCAATACAAGGATGAAGTCCGAGAACTGGGTGACGAAGTTACCCCCACGGGTTCCTTGCGTTCCCGGTCTCCCGCAGTAATAGGGATTGTCGTCGGGAATCGCGTCGTGCGCGTTCCAGGCCGTTACGACAGGGACCTTCAGTTTGTTCACGAGTCTTAAGAATTCCTCGTATGCGCCGGACATCCTGACTGCCTCTCCTGCAAACACAACTGGTCGTCGCGAGGCAGAAAGCTTTTCCAAAATTTCTTTGGCCTTGGTTTCCGTAAAGGACGGCGGTGTTTCCCTTGCGTCAACGGAACTGTCGTAGTGGGGGAGGGTGTCTGTTTCGACTATCGCCCCCTGGATGTTCAGCGGAACATCAATCCACACGGGACCTGGCCGTCCCGTTTTGGCCAGGTACAAGGCCCGTTCCAGTATGTATGCTATGTCCTCCGCGCGCTCAATCATGACGGCGTATTTGGTCATGCACTTAA
The DNA here is from genome assembly GCA_017450845.1 of Treponema sp. Lineage (GTDB taxonomy): Bacteria > Spirochaetota > Spirochaetia > Treponematales > Treponemataceae > Treponema_D. Next base: position 4,640 of record JAFSSU010000373.1, on the reverse strand, counting down.
CTGCATCGATGATGTTGAACTCTTGGTCGCCGAGCTGCCTGAGGGGAACCCGCGTGGAGCGGATTGTCGTGGAGAACTTCACTTGCCCGGAAATGATGAGCATGGGGATGGAGTCGAGCCATCCTCCCATTACGCCGGTAATCGCGTTAGTGCCTCCCGGTCCCGACGTGACGCAGACTGCGGCGATGTTCCGGCTGTAGCGGGCGTAGCCTTCTGCCGCAATCGCGCAGGCCTGCTCATGGTGATTGTAGGTACAGTGCAGCTTTGGATGGTGTCCGAATGCATCGTTCAGATGCATCGCTCCTCCGCCTGTCACCGTGAATATATCGGTAATGCCATTCGCTGCGAGAAAATCCGCTATGTAATCTGCTACCCTTTGTTTCATTATGTTCTCCTAGTCCCTTTCGTCGTTTTCCTGATAGTGAGAATATGTCAAGAAGTGGATGTTCATGTCGCTGCTTAAATCCTGCAGGACGCTCTTGATATGATGGTTCATCCGCACCGCCTCGTTCTTGACGAAGCTGTATTCCATCTTGGGGTTGAAGTAGTTGTCCTCCCGGTCTGAATATCCGTCGAGCCCCGCGCAGTATACTTCCTTTACGGCAGCCTTCTGCAGGACTTTCAGAAGCATAAGGAACGAATTGTCTATGATGCTTTCGTTGCGCTCCAGAAGCGACTCCCGGTTCACGGTGAAATCAAAAGATTTTGACTTCGGCGTGACGTTGGAAGTCGCGAGTATTTGTATGCCAGAACTACTCTCGTCGAGCAGTGTGTCCGTCATTTCAAGGTAACGGTGGCCGTTGGTGACGAACACGATGTTTGTCCGTATGCTTCCCGGGATGTAATTTATCGATATGCAGGCAGGGTTCTCATCGTACAGAAAGCGGTCCACCTTCTCATGCTGCAGGATGATGTTCTTGCCGGGGCCGATTATAAGCACCTTCCGGCCTGAGAGATAGTCCTTCAAGTCTGATATGGAACTGCTGTCATCACAGGTCTGCGTCTTGTAGTTGTCGTACAGCTCCGTGGCAATCTCTTTCTTGTACAGCAACTTATTGTCGTCAGGCCCGATAGCGGAAAGGAGTTTGTCCAAGTCTGTGACAGAGAGGTTCGACTTTGACTGCAAGTAGGACACATAGTTTGGATGGCATTTGTTCTTTGCGGAAAGGTAAAAGAATGTCTTATAGTCCCAAGGGTATTTATGGTATATGTCTATGACGCTTTCCTCGATGGCCTCTAGCATCTGGTCTATGTCGTAGCTTTTGCCGAAGTGTTCATTAAGATAGTTTGCGACTAGCTCTATCGGGTCGTTGCCTGCGCTCTTTCCCATGCCGTAGAGCGTTCCGTCAACTACGATGTCGCGCTCGGTTTTTTTCTGCACGAATGTCATCGCGTTCGCATAGGCCAGCTGCATGTTGTTGTGCGCATGGAAGCCGATTCCTATATTGGGACGGACGTTTTTGTCAAGGATTTCATAATAATGAAGCAGGTCCGCCGGGGTCAGAAGCCCGTAAGTGTCCACCATGGAGACTGCGTAGGGCTCCACGTCGTTCACGAGCCTCGCGAGCTCTGATAGCTCATCGTCATTGTAGCTGGTTATGGAGACAAGCTGCGAGAAAACCTTGTAGCCCAGTTTTTTTATCTGGGCGCAGTATTCCATGGCCTCATGCATCAGGTGCTTTTTGAAGATGACGCGGATTCCGTCAATCCAGGAATCCTTGCAGGGCTGGATGTTTTTTATGTCGCAGGTTCCGAAGTCAATCATGCCCACCGTCATCGGTGCTTTTGGCTGAATCTTTCCATATATTTTGCCGATTGATCCGGTGTCCGGGAAAATGCTCCTGTTCACGTCGAATGGCCGGCGGTCATCGATGAAGCCGACCTCGATTATATCGACCTTTGCCGATACGAGCCTCTGGTAAAGGTTCACCAGATTGTTGTGCCCGAATTCCCAGTCGTTGATGTAGCCGCCGTCCCTGAGAGTGCAGTCCAAGAGCTGTATTTTCATTGTATGTTTCCTTTGCTTTCTTTCCTTTTCTGCACGCTGTCGGTGTCCTTGAGGATTCTCAGGAAGAGCTCCATGCAGACGCGGGCGTCGTCCTCCGCCCGGTGGGCATTGAGAACTTCTATGCCGAAGCGTTTGGCGAGGGACTGGAGCTTGTACTGTCCTTTCTCCGCCTCGTTCGCGAGAAGGGGGTATGCCCAGCGTGAGAGGGTCAGCGTGTCCACCGTCAGGTTTCCCATCTGAGGCAGGCCGGCCCTGATCAGGGTCGCATTGACGAATTTGACGTCGAACCGCGCGTTGTGGGCTACCAGGACTGACTTCCTGCCGATGTAGTCCAAGAAGTCTCTCGCTACCTCGGCAGCGGGCGGCGCGTCCTTCACCATCTCGTCATCTATGTGGTTGATTGCCGTGATGAACGCGGGGATGGGCTTCACCGGCTTGATCAGGCGGTTGAAGCTTTCTCCGAGAAGTCCGTCCTTGTTGAATTTGACAGCCCCTATCTCAAGGACCTCGTCGTTCTCCGCCTTGAGGCCGGTAGTCTCCGTGTCGAACGCCACGAAGACCCTGCCACCCTCGAAGAGGGCCGCCATCTGCCTGAATGCGCGGAAGAGCCTGGCTTTCTCTATCTTGATGCCGCCGATTTCTCCCGCACATTCGTCTTCGTTATTTTGCTGCATTCAGAACCGCGTTTATCTCTTCCACGATTTTGTCGCAGAGCTTCCCTGCCTCCGCACGGGCAGCCTCAAGCCCCGCATCGTTTCCGCCCTCGACGGGGACGACGCTGTTGACGTAGAACTTGATCTTTGGCTCCGTGCCGCTCGGCCGTGCGCTGACGATGGTGCCGCCCTCCAGGAAGAACTGGAGCACGTTGCTCTTGGGCCAGGGAAGGCTCTTCTTCTGCGACGGGTTCGCCGGGTCGAATTCCACCTGCTGCTGGATGTCGCGGATTTTCAGGACCTTCTTTCCGCCCAGGGTCTTGAGCCCGTCCTCGCGGAGCTTGGTCATGATTCCCTTCATTATGCCGGGTCCGGAGATGCCCTCGAAGTATTTGCTGATGGCCCTGTCCTCGAAGTATCCCAGGCTCTTGTACATGTCGTTCAGCCTCTCGAGCAGGCTCTTGCCCTTGCTCGCCCAGTAGAGGGTCATCTCGGCGCACATAGCGGCGGCGGAGACACCGTCCTTGTCGCGGACCTCGGTCTCGACCAGGTAACCGTAGCTCTCCTCAAGGCCGAAGGCATAGTGCTCCTTGCCGCCCTGCTCCATCTGGGCCTCATCGAAGGCTATCCACTTGAAGCCGGTCAGCACCTCGTGCACGGACACCCCGTAGCTCTTTGCGACCGCGTCGCAGAGGGGGCTGGTGACGATGGAGCGGACGAGCACGGGATTGGCGGGCATGCGGCCAAGCTCCTTCTTGGACAGGAGCACGTAGTCCGCGAGCAGGGCTCCCATCTGGTTGCCGGAAACCAGGACGTACTTGCCGTTCTTGTCAGGGAAAGCCGTACCGAAGCGGTCGGCGTCGGGGTCGGTCGCCATGACGACATCGGCCTTCTCCTTCTCCGCGAGGGCGACCGCCATCTTGAGCGCGGGGGCTTCCTCGGGGTTTGGCTTCTCGACGGTCGGGAAGTCCCCGTTGCCCTCCCTCTGCTCGGGGACGGTGATGACTTTGAGCCCCAGGTCTCCCAGGACCTTCTCTACGTGCATCGCGCCCGTGCCGTGGAGGGGAGTGTAGACGACCTTGACGCTGCTCGCCTTCTCCTTGATCAGGTCCGGGCGGAAGAGCTGCTTCTTTATCATCGTCTGGAATTTGTCGTCTATCTCTTTGTCTATGAGGACAATCTTGCCGCTCTTGATTGCGTCCTCGCGGGAGACAAGCTTGACTTCCTTGACGGCGTTCACCTCGTCGATGATGCCCTTGTCATGCGGCTCCACGACCTGTGAGCCGTCGGCCCAGTAGGCCTTGTAGCCGTTGTACTTGGGCGGGTTGTGGCTCGCGGTGACGACGACGCCGGTCTGGCAGCCCAGCTCGCGGATGGCGAAGCTCAGCTCGGGCGTCGGCCGTATCCCCGTGAACAGGTATGCGGTTATCCCGTTGGCCGCGAAGACGCGGGCCGTTATGTCCGAGAACTTGTCGTGGTTGCGGCGGCTGTCGTAGGCGATGCATGCCTTGAGCGTCCCCGCCTTGGCCTCGTTGGGGAATGCCTTGATGATGTAGGAGGCGAGCCCCTGGGTAGCCTTGGAGATGTTCAGCGTGTTCATGCGGTTGGTGCCGCCGCCCATCACGCCGCGCAGGCCTCCCGTCCCGAACTCCAGGCTCTGGTAGAAGCGGTCCTCAAGCTCCTTGTAGGAAGCCTCGTCGGCCTTGTTAAGCAGGTCCTCCACTTCCTTGCGGAAAGCCTCGTCCTTCTCTTCGGCAATGTATGCCTTTGCCCTGTCCAAAATCTCGTTCTTGTCCATAGAACCTATTATAGCACACAATCCAGTTTCCGTATAGTCTTTTATCCCTTTCAAGTGCCTTGTGCCGTGCAGTTATAACTGCGGATTGCGTGCAGTTATAACTGCGGATGGCGTGCAGTTATAACTGCAGGTGGCGTGCAGTTATAAGTGCAGGTGGCGTGCAGTTATAAGTGCAGGTGGC
>JAFSSU010000372.1 GCA_017450845.1 Treponema sp. | reverse complement strand
GGCGACTCCATGCTGGAGACCGTCCTGAGCCTGAAGCGCTAAGCGGCAGCCCTGAAACAGTCATAAAACCTCCTATATAATGTGTTGGCCCCCCGGACAGGTCCGCTGTCCGGGGGTGTTCTTTTTTCCACAGTTGACAAACGGTTGGCAGGGTGGTAAATTTCCTCCTGTCATGACACGCTTACGAACAAAAATCACAGTTTCACTGTTTTTTATCCTTGCCTCTGCGCTTTTGTTCCCTTTCAGCAGGCGGAAAGGGGATGAGGAGTCCGAGGAAGTTCAGTTCCTGAAAGTCGCATCCCTGAACGGACCTTCGAGCATTCCGGTCGCCTACCTGTATGAGAATGCGGCGGTCCTCGACAGAGCCCCCGTTGAATTCCAGCAGTATGCCAGCCCCGTGACGGAGCTTCCCAAGCTGCTGGACGGGGAAGCGGACATAGGCTTCCTGCCCCCGAATATAGCCGCAAAAGCCTATAACAGCTCAAACCATGCCCTCGTCATGCTGGGAATAAGCGGCAACGGGAACCTCTACCTCCTGTCGGATGACCCGGCGCTCTCATCCATCGGGGGTCTTGCAGGCAAGACCGTCGCCGTGGCAGGGCAGGGCGCGACCCCGGAGTACGTCTTCCGCTACCTGACGGAGGGAATGGACGTGGCCTCCGATTATTCCGTACAGACAGCCGAGCTTGCGGCAGCCCTTGTCTCCGGCAAAATCCACTATGCCCTTGTCCCGGAGCCCTTTGCCACGGTCGCAACGTCAAAGTCCGCGTCCGTCCGCCGCTCGCTGGACATCCAGAAGCTCTACGGGGAAAAACAGGGGGGCGGCAGCTACCCGATGACCGTCATGGTCTGCCGGGCGGACTTCGCCAGAAAGTACCCGGGTACCGTCCAAAAGTTCCTGAATTCCTACAAAAAAGCAACAGACTGGACTGTTTCGCACCCCAAGGAAGCCGGTGCACTGGTGGAAAAGCATACGCTTGGCCTCAAGGCGGATGTCGCCGCTGCCGCAGTCCCGAACGCAAACTTCGTGTGGATTCCTGCCAGGAAGGGGCGGGACAGCATGGAGAAGCTGCTCTCCCTGTTCCTGTCGTTCGCCCCGGAGTCTGTCGGCGGAGTCCTGCCTGACGATGGCTTCTACTACTGAGCCTCGCGGGAAAGGTGGCATTCTTAGCTATCTTCTCTCGTTCCTCCTTTTTATCCTGGGCTGGCAGCTGCTTGCGCTGGCGGCCCGCGCCCCCCTGATCCTGCCCGGCCCCCTTGCCGTGCTGGGCCGCCTGGCCTGTCTCTGCGGGACTGCGGACTTTTACCGGCACATCGGGGCGACGATGGGAAGGGTATTCAGCTCATTCTGCATCAGCTTTGCCGCGGGAAGCGTCCTCGGCCTTGCCTGCGGACGGTCCAGGGGAATGAGGCGGGTCACGTCCGTGCTGTTGACTGCCGTTCGTTCGGTACCGGTGGTTTCTTTCATACTGATTGCCTTGTTCTGGCTCGGTTCTTCCGCCGTCCCGGTCTTTGTCGCCGTCGTGATGACCCTCCCGGTTATGATGACCGCCGTATGCACGGGATCTTCCGCCGCCCCCAGGGAATTTCTTGACGCGGCAGGCTCGTTCGGCCTTACACCCGGGCAGCTGTTCCGCCGGGTGACATTGCCCTGCCTTCTGCCCTTCGTCCGGGACGGCTCGCTCTCCTCGTTCGGCATGATCTGGAAGGTCGTCGCTGCCGGGGAAGTCCTGGCCCTGCCCAAGCGGGGGACGGGCCAGCTGCTCTACACGGCGCAGGTGCACTTGGAGAGCGCGGACCTGCTCGCGGTGACATTTGCCATAGTCCTGCTGAGTTTCTCGTTCGAGCGGGGAGCGGCAGCCCTCCTGAGCTGGCTGGAAGGGCATATCAGGAAAAGGAGGAGGCTGGCCTCCGCACGGGCGGCGGAAGGCTGGGACCTGGCACAAAGCGGGCAGGCCGGGAGCACGGTCCGGCCAAATCCCTCCCTGCCGCCAGAGATTCAGCTTGAAGGCTTTTCTGCCGTCCGCTCAGGCAAAGCCCTGTACAAGGACTTTGCCCTTAGCTTTGAGGCGGCCAGCTCCACGGCAGTCATCGCGCCGAGCGGGGCGGGCAAGACGACCCTGCTGAATTTTACAGCCTCTCTCCTCGGGCCGGGTGACGGGGAATTCTCCGGCAGGGTCAGCTTTGCCGGGCAGCATCCCCGCATCTCCTTCCTCTTCCAGGAGCCCTGCCTCTTTCCCAGCTGCACGGTCTACGAGAACGTCCTGCTCCCCCTGCTGAACATGATGGAGCGGGAGGAGGCTTCACGGACGGCCCTGCGCTGCCTCTCCGAGTGCGGGCTTTCCGGCAAGCTCGCATCTTTCCCTGACGAGCTTAGCGGCGGGGAGAGGCAGAGGGCGGCTCTGGCACGGGCATTCGCATTTCCCTCGGAGGTCATGCTGCTGGACGAGGCTTTCCAGAGCCAGGACCTTGCGCAGAAAGTCGCCCTGATGGGCATGTATGAACGCCTGCTCAGGCAAAGCCCAAGGACTGTCATATTTGTCAGCCACGACATAAGGGAAGCCCTGGCCTGCTGCTCGCGGGTCGTCATGCTGAAAGGAAGCCCCCTTCAAATAATGCTTGACGAGGGCCTTTCAGCCCCGGCGGGAAGCTTTGCGGATGCATACCTGTCCCCCGGCGGGGAGAGGGTGGCCCTGGAACGGCGGATATCAGGAGCCCTGCTTGACAGTCACCTGCAATGACCGGGCACTTGTCCTGCCGTGACGTTTCCACTAGAATAAAGCGATGAAAGTTCGCTACGGCTTCCTTGACGGCATGAGGGCCATCGTCTGCCTCTTCGTGTTCTTCGGGCATTACTTCGTTGACTTCTGCATAAAGGACATCTTCCCGATGAACTCTCCCGTCTACCGGGTCTGCCTCCTCGTATTCTACGGCTGCTACACCGTGCCGCTTTTCTGCGCGGCCAGCGGCTTCCTCGCAGTCCGGAAGGAGATAGGGAAGGGCTGGCAGCTCGTGCTCGCCGTACTGAACAGATTTCTCCGCTTTGAGCTGCCCCTCCTTGCCGTAATAGCCGCCGTCATGCTCCTGAACAGGAGGGGCATGTTCGTATACGGGGATTTGCTTGCAGAAAAGCTTTCCAACAAGCAGCTGGCGGGCAACTACAGCTTCGACAGCCATTATACCTGGCTTTTCAGGAAAGCCTTCTGGGACCTGCACATCTACGACAACCCCCTCTGGATGACCGGATCGCTCTTCGCCGGGAACATCGCCCTCTACGGCTTCCGCTACGTTCAGGCCCTCTCCCGCCGCTACCTGAGAGGCCGCCTTTGCCCCGCCGCACAAGCCGCGGTCATGATCCTGCTCCTCGTACTGGCACGGAACGACATCCCCCTGCTTGCGACCGTGCTCGGGGGCTGCTACGGGCTGGCACGGGAGCTCAAGGACAGAAGGGACGGCAACCGGCAGTCCAAGGTCCCCCGGGGGGGGGCTGCCCTTAATGCCAGGCCCCTCATTCTCTTTGCCCTTGTCCTGGTACTGAATATCTGGCTCTACTTCCTCCGGGACTTCGACTTCGAGCGTTTCCCGCGCTCCTACGAGCTGGCGGGGCTTGTGACCGCGCTTGCCCTCCTGCACCTTGCCTTCTCATGCCGCCCGCTCCGGGGCCTCCTTGAGGCAAAGCCGCTGGCAGCACTGGGAAGCCTGTCATTCGCCATCTACGTCATCCACTATCCGCTGATAGGCCTTCTTTCCTGTCCGATGATATACGCCCTCCGGGACAGGCTGGCCTACGTTCCCCTCGTCCTTCTCGCCTTCGCCGCCACGTCCGCCGCATGCCTCCTGCTCGCCTTCGCCTACAAGCGCGTCATCGAGCGGCCCTGCTATGCCGCAATAAAGAAGCTCATCGCTTTCCTCGGTGAGAACTAGGTGCAGGGCCCGGACTTTTTTCCTTATCACTTCCCCGGCAGATGCCGAAAATGAAGCAAATGACAAAGTTCAGATTTCTTGCCGCCGCCATATCCGGCACATTGTTTTACGTACTTACTTCCATATCATGCGGCAGGAACAGCGTCTGGGCCGAAAGGCAGCTGGAGGAGCAGAAACGCCTGCTCAGCGCGCATACGGTCGAAATCGAGAAGATAAACGAGGAGCTGAGCCTGGAGAAGGTAGCCCTAGAAAAGGACATGGACGTGGTGGCTGCCTATGCGAGGAAGCTCTCATACATAAAGGACGGGGAAAAGCTCGTCATCATCTCCGGCCTTGCCGCCGCCGAGAACAGGATTTACGACCCCGGGACCGTCCAGCTGCATGAGCCGTCCAAGTACTTTCCCGAATGGTTCTGCAAGAGCGTCGGCCTCGTCGTTTTCACCGGGGTCTACTTCATCCTCCTGATGTTCGACGCGGGCAGGGGGCTCGTCAGCTACCGGGCGCGGAAGACGGCACGGCGGGGCGGGGAGAAGGCGGAGCCCCGGAGCAGCAGCCGTACGGAAGTCCGTATGGCATCGCAGGGCGCGGTAATCTGACAGGATGCCCCCGGAGGCAGCAATGACAATAGAAAAGAACGACCCGGAGTCATCGCGGGAAGCGGCAGAATGCCTCTCAAAAGGCGGCATCGCAATCCTTCCGACGGACACGGTCTACGGCTTCAGCGGCATAGCCGACATAAAAGGACAGGTGAAACTTTCCACGGACAGGCTCATACGAAGGATAAAGGGGAGGGGTGAGGACAAGCCCTTCATCCATCTGATTTCCAGCCCGGAGGAAATTTCAAGCTACACGGATGACAGAATCCCGGCAGGGCTCTTGGCCCTCTGGCCCGGTCCGCTCACGATAATCGTACATATAAAGGAAAATTCCCCGCTGGACACGGATCTGAAGACCGTCGCGTTCCGATGCCCGGGGGACAAGTGGCTCCGCGAGCTCATCGCCAGAGCCGGCCGCCCGGTTTACTCAAGCAGCGTCAACAGGAGCGGAAGCCCCGTCCTGTCATCACTAAACGATATAGAAAAGGAGTTCGCCGGGGAAGTCACCCTGATTGTCCGCGACGGCGACAAGGCAGGCTCCATCCCGTCCACGATAGTCGCAGTGGAGGGCGGGGCCGTGAAGGTCATCCGGCAGGGGGCCCTGGAAGTCCCCGCCAGCCTGACGGCGGCTAACGCTGCCTGTCCTTGAATTCCCGGGACAGCTCCATCTTTACGTCGCGCTCCTTCATGTCCGCCCGCTTGTCGAAGACTTTCTTTCCCTTGCAGACCCCGAGCTCCAGCTTGACCCGCCCGTTCTTGAAGTAGAACTGGAGGGGAACGAGCGTGTAGCCTTTCTCCGCGACCTTGCGCTCCAGCCGCTTTATCTGCTCCTTGTGCAGGAGGAGCTTCTTCTTCCTGTCAGGATTATGGCCGAAGTTGGCCGCATAGGAATACTCGGTGATATGGCAGTTCTGCACCCAGACCTCGCCCTTCTCGATGAGGGCGAAGCTGTCGGGGAACGAGACCTTGCCCTCGCGCAGGGATTTGACCTCAGAGCCCTGAAGCTCCACGCCGCACTCTATCTTCTCTTCGACCGTGTAGTTGAAATACGCCTTCTTGTTCTGGGCTATTATTTTCCGTGCCTCGTCTGCCATAAGGATACACTATAGCCTTATTCGGGCAAAAAGTCTACACGGGGATGTCTATTTCGGCCGCTTCATCTCCGCCCCGGGGCAGTATTCCTCCATGGTCTCGGATATCCACCTTGCCCCGTCCGCGGAATAGCATTGTATTGAGGCCCTCTGCTCCGCCGTCAGCTCCTCAAGGAACAGCTTGAGTATGTCCTTCCCGTGCTTCTCGTGGACCCATATCACGCAGCCGGTGTCATGGTTGACCACGACGGTGATGTAGTTCTGCCCCTTGGTGTAGCTTGTCTCGTCTATGCCG
>JAFSSU010000371.1 GCA_017450845.1 Treponema sp. | reverse complement strand
CCGTCAACGACCGTCTCAAGAGCCCCGCCCGAGCCGTAGGCTATGACGGGCCTACCGCAGGCCTGGACCTCCACGGGGATTATGCCGAAGTCCTCCTGGGCGCAGAAAAGCAGGGCACGGCATCGCTGCAGGTAAGAACGCACATCCCCGTCGCTTATCCGGCCCGTAAAGCTGATGTCAGCTCCCGGGAAGGAGGCGGCGAGCTTCCTGAGCTCCTTCTCCTGCCCCCCGCTCCCCACGACGACAAGCTTCCTTCCAGTCCTGCCGCATGCCTCTATCGCCATGTCGAGCCGCTTGTAGGCTACCATCCGGCTGAAGGCGAGGTAGAAGCCTTCGTGGGGAAGGCCGTCCGGCGTGAGCGAGACGGTGTTCACCGGCGGGTTCACGACGACAGCATCCCGCCCCCAGAACTTCTTTATGCGCCGGGCTATGTAGGCGGAGTTCGCGACCAGGCAGTCCGGCCTCTGGCTTGAGACGTAGTCCCACTGGCGGAGCGCGGGAATCCAGCGTTTCATGAAAAGACGGGTCAGGAAGCCTGAGCGCGCGTAATAGTCAAAGTAGAGGTCCCAGGCATAGCGCATGGGGCTGTGGATGTAGGCGACGTGCGGCGTGTCAGGCCGGGTGATGACCCCCTTGGCGCAGGATGAGGACGACGAGAGGACCAGGTCGTAGCCCGTCAGGTCAAATTCCTCCCATGCGCCGGGCATCAGTGAGAGCATCTTGGTGTAGAGCCTGGTCGCCATCGGAAGCCTTTGCAGGCGTGAGGCATGGACTTTCTCAGGCGGGAAGAAGGCGGCCATCTTTTTTTTATCGTAGACGAGGGTATAGATGTCCGCGTCAGGGTACATGACCAGAAGCTGCTGGAGTACCCTCTCCCCTCCCCCGTAGTTTACGAGCCAGTCGTGGGTTATCGCGACTTTCATCTTGCCCCCTCGCCTTTTCCGACAATCTCGATCCTGCCCGCATGGGGAAGGAACCTTGTGACGACTATCACGACAGCGGAGGAAAGGAAAAGGAAAAGAAGGACAGAGACGGCACGGATTCCGTCGCCGGATATCCCGGCAAAGCGGGAGGCCAAGGGCCCTGCCGCAAAATAGCCCGCGATGGCGGAGACAAAAGGGAACAGGAGGGAGAACAAGGCTTCCATAGCCTGCCTCCTCGCGTTCGTCTCTATGTAGACGATGTCGCCCGCCTTAAGGGAAAAGCCCCTGGGGTTCGAGGCAGGAACGGACTCCTGCTTGTTGCCGCATGAGGCGGAGCAGGAGGCACATTCAAGCTTCATGACAGGAAGTACGGAGACAGAGCCGGCCTCCGCCGAAAGAACGACCGCAGACCTGCTCATCCTCTTCTGGGAAGCCCCTTCATCTTCTCGTTGCAAATCTCTGCCCCAACGTGATTGCCAAGCTCCTTGTAGCAGTCGCGCAAGTTGTAGAGGGCATCATAGTAGTAAGGGTTTATGATCAGGGCATTCTCGAACGCGTCGCTCGCCGTCTGGTAGTCTTCCTGGCTGAAGTAGAGGACACCGAGCGTGTTCCAGAGCCGGTAGTTGTCCTCGTTCAGGTCCAGTCCCATCGTCGCGTAGCCGAACGCCGCCGCTATGTCGCTGCTCTCATAGCAGATGGTCGCAAGGGTCTCTATGACCTCATCATCGCTCGGGTTCATGTTGAAAGCATTCTGTATCGCCTTGCGGGCATCCCTCAGGTCACCTGCGTCCCGGTAGGTCAGCGCAAGGTTGAACCAGAGCAGGTAATTCTCTTTCTCTATGTTGATTGCCCGCATGAAGCAGGCTATGGCCTCGGTATAGTCACCCTTAGAGGCAAGCTTTATGGCCTGATTGTTTAAACTCTCGCTGCTCTCCAGCATAGCTCACCCTCCTGATCGGGCTACAGTATAGCAGGTATCATGGAATTGAACAAGCCACAAATGCCGGCGGCAGCATGGTTTGCCTTGCCGAACAAATCCATGAACGACGCGCATCCGTCCTTTATGAAGGCAATTCCCCTCCCCCGGGCTTCCGCAATGACCCCGGCCTTCTCCAGAAGGGCAACCGCCTCCTCGACGGCAGGGCTTTCTATCCCCTCCTTTCCCGCCCGGACAAAGCAGGAGGAAAGGGCGGCGCACTCCCCGGAAGCAGGGCCGAACTTGTCCACAAAGAGCAGGACAGGCAGGGACCTCGTGCCCTCCACTATGTCGTCCCCCCGCTTCTTGCCGGGGTTGCCCGTAGTCAGGTTTATCACGTCGTCGATGATCTGGAAGCCGGCTCCGATGTAAGAGGCGGTCTCCCCGGCCATGCGG
>JAFSSU010000370.1 GCA_017450845.1 Treponema sp. | reverse complement strand
CAAGCGCACAAGCGCACAAGCGCACAAGCGCACAAGCGCACAAGCGCACAAGCGCACAAGCGCACAAGCGCACAAGCGCACAAGCGCACAAGCGCACAAGCGCACAAGCGCACAAGCGATTATATGCGCCGCGTTCTGCGTGTCAAGTACTTTTCGCCTAAAATCCGCACTTTTCTTCATCTTTTTCCGCTTTTCGCCTTTCCCTCCTGCCGCCGCCGTTTGTCCGGTCTGCCAGCAGAAATTGACCAACTATAGCACCCTTTTCAAAGCAAAACTAGAGTACAACGCACGGAATTTTAGTGCGTTGGGCAGTTTTTTCACGAATTTATGGGAATTTTCTGGAAATGCAGGTCCAGGCCTCTGCTGTGCAGGGATGCGGCAGGCAGCCCGCCTTCCAAATCTTTCCTTGACAATCCCGCGGTTCAGCCCTTATCATATATCTATCTATAGAAGAAAAGTGGGGGAGCCGCATGGATTTTGAAAGCAAGGACATAAGGAACGTTGCCATCGCAGGGCACAGCCAGACGGGGAAGACCACCCTCCTGGAGCAGCTGCTCCGCGCGGGGGGCGTGCTGGACAAGGCCGCATCCGTGGAGAGCGGCAGGACTGTCTCCGGCTCCTCGCCCGAGGAGACCCTGCGCCACATCTCGATATATTCCTATCTCGCCCACCTGGAGCGGAATGGCAGGCTCGTCAACCTATGGGACACGCCCGGCGCGTCCGACTTCACCGGCGAGGTCATCTCCGCCTTCCGCTCGAGCGAGGCGGCCCTCCTGCTGGTGGACTCGCGGACCGGGGCCCAGGTGGAGACGGTCAAGCTCTGGCGCGACCTGGACCGCCGCTCCAAGCCCCGCATGGTCTTCCTGAACCGGGCGGACGACGCGCGGGGCAACGTCAGCGCGGCCGTCCGGGACCTGCATGACAAGTTCAACGTGGAGATCTGCCAGCTGACGATCCCGATGGGGACCGGCACCGCCTACAAGGGCGTGATAGACGTGCTCCGCGGCAGGGCCTACCTCAGGGGCGCGGACGGAGACGGCAAGGCGGAGGCGATACCGCCTGAATACGAGGATGCCTACAGGAGCGCGCGCGGCATCCTGATGGGGTCCGCCGCCGAGGGCGACGACGACCTCCTGGTCAAGTTCATAGACGAGGGCGAGCTGACCGACGAGGAAATCCTCTCCGGCCTCAGGGCCGCCTTCGCCGCCAACAAGGTTGTCCCCTGCTTCTCGGGGGATCCCCTCCATGGCTCGGGGCTCGTGCCCCTCTTGGACTTCATCGCGGACGTGTGCCCCTCCCCGCTGGAGGCGCTCGAGCGGGCGGTCGGCGCGGACGGCACGGAGAGCGTTGCCCGCTTCCAGCCGGACGGGCAGTTCGGCGCGCTCGTAGTGAAGACGGCGGGCGACCAGTTCTCAGGCAAGCTCTCCTACCTCAAGGTCATCTCCGGAAGCCTCTGTGCGGACAGCTCCGTGACCTGCCTGAACGGCGGCAAGGCGGAGAAAATCGGCAAGCTCTACAGGACGCAGGGAAAGAAGCTCGAGGAGATAAAGAGGGCGAACGCCGGCGACATCTGCGTGGCCGCCAAGCTGGGGGCGGCGACGGGCGACACGCTCGCCTCGGACGCGCAGGCCCTGCCCTACAAGCCCCTCAGGAGGCCGGAGCCGGTCTACTCGCTCGCCATCTCCTGCGCGGAGAAGAAGGGCGAGGTGAAGGTGAACGAGGAGCTTTCCAAGGTGGGCGAGAGCGACCGCACGGTGACCTTCCAGTACAACGCGGAGACCCGGCAGAACGTGCTCAGCGGCATGGGCGAGCTCCAGCTCCAGATCATCCTCGACAGGATACAGGCGGCCACCGGCATACAGGTACGGACATCCGTCCCCCGCGTCGCCTACCGGGAGACCGTGCAGCGAAAGGAGCTCGCCGAGTACACGCACAAGAAGCAGACGGGCGGCCACGGGCAGTACGCCAGGGTGCAGCTGTCGGTGGAGCCCCTCGCCCGGGGAGGCGGCTTCAAGTTCACCAACGCGGTCTTCGGCGGCGCGATTCCCAAGAACTTCATCCCCGGCGTGGAGAAGGGGGTCCGTCAGGCGATGGAGGGCGGCGTGCTTGCGGGCTACCCGGTCGTGGACATCAGCGTGTCCGTGCTGGACGGCAAGCACCACCCGGTGGACTCCTCCGACCTCGCCTTCCAGATCGCCGCCAAGACCGCCCTTTCCGAGGCGATGCGCAAGGCGGGTCCGCTCCTCCTGGAGCCGGTGATGAACCTGTCCGTCTGGGCGGAGACCAAGTACATCGGCGACATCATGTCCGACCTGACCTCGCGCCGGGGGCGGATCCTCGGCCAGGAGGCGATAGGAAGCGGCATAGAGGAGATCCGCGCCCAGGTGCCGCAGTCGGAGCTCCTCCGCTACGCGATAGACCTCCGCTCGATCACCAGCTCCACGGGCTCCTTCGAGACGTCGTTCGACCACTACGACCCTGTCTCCGGCAAGCTCGCGGACAAGATCGTCGAGGAGTCCAGGGCCCTCGCCAAGTCGCAGGCATAGCGGGGCGGATGCCTGTGCATCCTGCCCCGGGGCCTACTTCCAGGGGCGGGCCTTGCCCAGCCAGCCCTGCTTCTCCCAGTGGCGCGGGTCCAGCCCGTTGCCCAGCCCCCCCTTCTTTTGCAGCATCCGCATAAGACAGAAGAAGGCCCTGGTCATGAGGCCGGGCCTGACCTTCCCGTTCCTCCGCCTGATTTTGTCCGCGAGGGCGGACGTTTTCTTTTCCAGGCGGGCCTTCGTCCTGTCGCTGACGGTCTCCCAGCTGACGGCGCGGACGGCGGCCCCCAGATGGTACTGCCTCGCGACACCCCAGAAGAAGAGGCTGTCGGCCATGTCCCTCATCGTGCTCTTCATGCCCGCCCCGGCGGCGGTCGCGACGCATACCCCCTGCTTGCGGAACATCGAAGGCTCGGGGCGGTGGACCATCCACCTCCATCCGTAGTGGTCCAGGAAGGCCTTCATCGCGCCGGTCGCGTGGTAGACGTAGACGGGGCTCTCCAGGATGATCACGTCCGCCGCGTCGATCGCCTCGGTGAGGGGCCTGAGCTTCCCGTAGTGGGGGCAGGCCGACGCGTCCGTGCCGAAGCACTTCGTGCAGCCCAGGCAGAATTCCCCGAAGTCGCGCGGAAGGAAGAATTCCGTAATCTCCCCGCCGATTTTCTCCGCAAGCCCGTGCGCTATGTGGTAGGTGGAGCCCTTGTGGCCCTGCCCGTGGATTATCACAGTCCTCATCGTCTTTCTCCTTACGTCGGTATGATGCAAGTCTAACGCTTTTTCCCCGCTTGTTCCATATGGTACGGGGGTGAGGGATGTGCCCGGACGCGTCTCCGCCCCCTTTTCCCCGGTCGGCCGCCGAAAAGCAAATTGACATTTATGCCGATAAAACCTATAATTGCGTAGGATTACCAGCGAAGGAAGTTGACGTATGAAAAAAATTCTTGCCCTTGTCATGGCATTCTGTGCCTCCGGCCTGCTGTTCGCGCAGGTCAATTTCGGTATCGGCGCGCGCGGATACCTGGGAATTCCTGCGGGAGCCACGCTTCACGACGACATGTTCAACAGCAGCTATGACGTCGCCCTGTTCGAGGGCGTCGGCTTCGGCTTCGCGGTCTCGGCACAGGTCATGCAGGAGGGCATGAAGGGCTTCGGCGTAGGGCTGGAGCTCGGCTACGCCCACAACGAGATAGGCTGGGAGTATTCCCGCGCCAAGTACAGCATGAAGGGAAAGCTCTCCTATTCTTCGTTCGACATCCCGCTTACGGTGGGCTACACCTTCGCCAAGGGCAACTTCCGCATCACCCCGCACGTCGGCGCATACGCGTCCATCCCGATCGGGGACCTGAGCTTCGACGTGGAGCGGGTGGAGAGCGACGACAAGCTCGTCTCGGAGAAGACCTCCGTGTCCACCATGGACATATCCAGCAAATTCCTCTTCGGCGGTGTCGGCGGTGTCGGCATTGGCTACAAGGTCGGCAAGGGGCTCGTGAACCTGGATGCCCGCTTCATGGCGGACTTCCCCGCGCTCAAGATCGACACCGCGAAAAGCGGGGTTTCCGTCATGACCCGCCGCAAGCTGACCCTGGGCCTGAGCTACGTCCACTTCTTCTAGGGAAGGGCGGCAGTGACATGCCGGGCGACACGCTTCTTTTCTTCGCATCGCTCTGCCTTTTCCTTTCTTCCGTAGAGTACGCCGTCCCCAAGCCCCTGCCCTTCATGCGGCTGGGCCTGGCGAACCTTCCCGTCATCTTCGCGGCCAAATCCTTCCGAGCCCGTGACATCCTCCTCCTTGTGCTCCTGAAAGTCCTGCTCTCCTCCTTCATAAGCGGAACGATGTTCAGCTATGTCTTCCTCTTCAGCGCGGCGGGCAGCCTGGCGAGCGGCATCGCGGTGTTCTGCCTGCACGCCCTGCTCAGGAAGTCCGGTGCTGACCGCCTGATCAGCGGCGTGGGGCTCTGCCTGGCGGGGGCCCTGGCGAACAACGCCGCCCAGATCGCGGTCGCCCGCGCCCTGATTTTCGGCAGGCAGGCATACGTCATTGCCCCCCTGCTGCTCGCCTCCGGCCTTGTCTCGGCGCTCGCGCTCGGCCTCTTCGCCAACGCGTTCGAGGGGCGGTCCCGCTTCCTCGCGGCCGTCCGGGAGGGGAGGAAGCGTCCGCCCCTCCATGCGGCGGGCCCCGGGGGGGGGGCATCCGCTGGCACCGGGGCCTGCGGGAAGGGGGGCATCCTCCCGCTCCTTTCGGCCGCCGCCGCCTTTGCCCTGATGCTCGCCCTGCCTTTCACCGGGTCCGGCACGGGGCCCCGGGGCCTTCCGGTGAAGGCCGTCCTCTGGCTCCTGCTGCTTGCCCTTGACGAGGCCGCGCGGAAGGGGAAGGTCCGCCTGCTTCCATCGCTCATAATGATAGCGGGCCTGACCGCCCTCTCCCTGCTCTCGCCTTCGGGGAAGGTGCTGCGCGTGGTAGGGGGCTTCCGCCTGACCCGGGGAGCGCTGGAGGCGGGCCTCTCCAAGGGGCTCACGCTGACCGGGATGCTCTTCGCCTCCCAGGTCATATTCTCCGCCCTCAGGGGGCGCGGCCTGGGGCGGGGCGGATGGGCTGGCCGCGTTCTCGTGGAATTCGCCCGCCTGTCGGGCAAGGCTCTGGACATAAAGGGCAGGGGTCTCGTTGCCGCGCTGGACGGGAGGCTCCTGGATGTGTGGCAGGGGGAAGAAACCCCGGGAATCGGCGGGGACGGAAAGGGAGTTAGCTAATGAAGAAAGGAATGACGATCGTATACAGGGAGTACAGCGGGCTCTACATAAACCTGACGAACCGCTGCCCCTGCGCCTGCACGTTCTGCATCAGGCAGCGCGTGTCCGGGGCGGAGTTCGACAACGTGGACACCCTCTGGCTCGAGAGGGAGCCTTCCGCGGGGGAAGTCATCGCCGCCATAAAGGAAGAGAGCCGGACGGAGGGCTTCCGGGGCTGCAAGGAGTTCGTCTTCTGCGGCTACGGGGAGCCGACCGAGGCGCTGGACGTGCTTCTCGAGGTCGCCTCCTTCCTGAAGTCCGCCTTCCCCGGCATGCCGGTGCGGCTCAACACGAACGGGCTCGGCGACCTGATAAACGGCCGGCCCGTCGCCCCCCTCCTTTCCGGGAAGGTGGACGCCGTCTCGGTCAGCCTGAACTCAAGCGACCCGGGGATTTATGGGAGGACCGTCCGCCCCTCCTTCGGGGACAAGGCCTTCCCCGCCCTCCTCGACTTCGTCTCCCAGGCGGCACGGTATGTCCCGGACGTGACGCTGACCACGGTCAGGACCACGATAAGCCGGGAAGACGAGGAGGAGTGCGCCCGCATCTGCCGGCGGCTCGGCGTGAGCTACCGCATCCGGGACTTCATCAGCCCCGGGTGACGGGGGCCCTTATTCTATCGTGCCCATCTTCCTGAGGCAGTCGAACACGGAGCCCTCGCCCGTCCAGTGGGCGGTGCCGGCGAAGATGAAGGTCGTCCCGCCCTCGCGGAGGTAGCCCGTGATGTCCTTGGCCCAGTCCTTGTTGCGGTCGTCGTAGATCATCTTGTTGTAGGCCTTGTAGAAGGCGTGCCTGGCCTCGTCGGCCTCCTTCTCCTCGTCGGAGCGTTTGGCGAAGGTCGCCTTGTCGTTGGCGAGGTAGGCCTCGTACAGGGACCTGGTCATCTCGATGACCTCGGTGGGGTCGTCCAGCTCGTCCAGCACGTCGCGCAGCATGTCCATCTGCTCGTCGTAGCTGCCGTAGGTTATCACGTCCAGCTGGAGCTGGAGGGTGTCCAGGCCCTCGATCTCGCGCCCGGCCTCGCTCGCGTAGGCCATCAGGTTGTTGTCCAGGCCGTACTCGGCGGAGAGCCCGTTGCCCTGGTAGATGGCGGCCGCGATGGAGTAGGTGGTCAGCCAGGGCTCGAAGACCGCGAGCTTGGCCGCGACATCCGCTTCCATGTACCTGCCGAGCGTGGCCCTCTGCTTTTCGGTCAGCCCGTCGGTTGCGAGCCTGCCGCCGGCCTTCTTGAAGCTGTCCACCATCATCTCCATCACTTTCAGCTGTATCTGCGCCATGTCCTTGCTGGAGATCTCCGCGACGAGCCTGTCCGCGCCGTTCCATGCGGCCAGGACGGAATCGGCGAGCGGGTACATCCTCCCGTCGCCCAGGTGGAAGCTGCCCTGCACGTACACCGTGGAGGGGCTCCCCTTCTTGTCCGTGCCGTCAATCCTCCAGAACATACGCTCCGGGCATTCCGTGAGCGTCGCCTTCGCCTTGCCCCCGGTCGTCGCGCATGACAGCATCAGGGAGGCCAAAAGGGCCGCCGCAAGCATGTGAAGATACTTTTTCATTGATTTCCTCCGTAGAAAACATGACAAATAAAAACCAGGCTATTCTAGCACATTTCCGATTCTTGTGCTATAATGAGGGATTATGAACGGACCATCTCAGATAGCACAGAATTACGTAAACGTGGGGGTGGGCAAGACCCGCTTCGGCTTGCTCAAGACGTTCGCGCTCGGCATCATGGCCGGGGCGTTCATTGCGATGGGGGCCCTAGGGAGCACGGTGGGCTCCGTGGGGATCCAGCCGGCGGGCTTGTCCAAGCTGGTCGGCGCGCTGGTGTTCCCGATCGGCCTTGTACTCGTCCTCTGCGCGGGGGGAGAGCTTTTCACGGGGAACTCCCTCGTCCTCATCCCGGTGCTTGAGAAGCGCATAAAGATAACGGACATGCTGAGGAACTGGGGGCTCGCCTACGCCGGCAACCTGGTGGGAAGCATACTGATAGCGGAGCTGGTCGTCCTGAGCGGCACGCTGAACATGTACCCGGGCCTGTCCGAGGCCGTCATACGGACCGCCGACGTCAAGTGCGCCATCCCCCTGCACGCGGCGTTCATCAAGGGCATCCTCTGCAACTTCATGGTCTGCCTCGCCGTCTGGATCTCCTTCGGGGCGACCGAGATGGCGGGAAAGATAAGCGCGACCTACCTTCCTGTCTTCCTCTTCGTCCTCTGCGGCTTCGAGCACTGCGTCGCCAACATGTACTTCATACCGGCCGGCCTCTTCGCGAGCTACGTCTGTCCCGAGGTGGCTGACGCGGCGGGCGCGATCCACCTGGGCTGGCTGGCTTTCTTCCTGCGGAACCTCATTCCCGTCACCATAGGCAACCTCTTCGGCGGTGCCCTGTGCGTCGCCGCCGTCTACTGGGCGGCCTACCTCAAGAGGAGATAGTGGAAAAGCCCCGGAGAAAGAAGGAGGACATCGTCGCGGGGGTCTGGCTCCTGTTCCTCATCGTCTTCCTTTCCGGGCGGATTTTCAGCGCGGGCTGGGACGAGTTCTCCGCCAGGGCCGAGTTTTCCGGCAGTGAATCCCGGCCGAAGGTCCCGGCCGGCGCGGCTTCCGTCCCCCCGGCGGCGCTCGTGCCCGGCGGCAGCATCGTGGCGGAGCCCGGGCCGGTGACGGAGGAGGACGGGAGCCTTTCCGTCCGCTGCCTCGCCTTTTTTCAGAAAGCATACCCCGACATCAATTTCTCGCGCGGCTGGGACCCGGACCAGGGGGACTGGCTCGTCACCGTGACGGTTCCCGCCGACGGCAGGGGGCCGGACGCGCGGACGGCCGACTTCTTCTGGGCGGGAGGCTCGCTCCTGCCCCGGGAGGAGCTCGGGAACCGGGAGGACTACTGGCCCGTCCTGTACGGCTACCCCCGGGAGCTCGCCGACCCCGCCGATATGACGGAGGAGGAGAAGGAGGCGATAAAGGCCTTCTCCTCCGCGGAGAACCGGAAGGAAGGGGCGGGAACCTCCATGTTCATCTTCGATTTCATCTACCAGTCCGACACGCGCGCCCGCCTGGAATCGCACCTTACGAGGATTTCCTTCCTGAGGCACAAGGCGAACGTCCACGAGCGGATGGTCGCCCCCCTCGCCCGCGTGGAGAAGCGCGTCTTCGAGCTCGCCAGGACCGACGGGGAGGTCGGGGCATTCCTTGAAGGGCTCAAGTCCAACGACTCCTACCTCTGGCGCAGGATAGCCGGGACCAAGCGCAAGTCATTCCACTCGCTCGGCATCGCGCTTGACCTGCTGCCCAAGAGCCAGGGGGGCAAGCACATCTTCTGGAGCTGGGCCAAGGAGCGGCATCCCGACGACTGGATGCTGATTCCCCTGAAGAACCGCTGGATGCCGCCCGCGTCCGTCAT
>JAFSSU010000369.1 GCA_017450845.1 Treponema sp. | reverse complement strand
CCGATCTGCCCGTTCCGCTCGCGGACCGTCGCCCCCTCCGTCAGGTCCGCCCCTTTGAGTATCGCGTTCTTTCCGAACTTGCCCTGTATGGAGAGCATCGTCCGCTGGAGGGAGCTTTCCTTTTTCTGCGCCTCGACATCGGTGAACAAATCCGCCTGCTCCTCTGCTTGCGGAATCACGTTGTCCGCCGTCAGGTTCAGCCGTCTGGCAAGGAGCGTCTTGTCATATATGCGGTCAAATACGGCAAGGACAGCCTGCGTTATCCGTTGCATAGAGGCGGTATGCGCCCCGAGCCGGGAGCTGCCGTGGTCGGCTTTTGGTACCTCGCGTCCGTACCTGTCCGTCTCGGTCTCTCCCTCGTATCCGTCTCCGAGGGAGGAGCGGTCGTAACAGATGAAGAGGGTGAAGTCCGATGCGGCAAGCCCCTTCGCGAGCAGTTCCTGCGCGAGCGATTCCGCCATCTCCTGCACGACGAGCCTGGCCTTTTCCATGCTGTAGGGGGAGGGGAGTATCTGGCCGGAGCCGAGGCTCCTGGCGGACGAGCGGTAATTTTTTATGTGCGCGATCGTGCAGGGCTCAAGCCCCCAGGCATGGTCAATCAGGATTTCCGCATCTATGCCGAATTCCTTATAAAGCGTCTCTTCATTTGTGAGCGAGCGGCGGGCTATGTCCCCCATCGTGCGGAGTCCGCGCTTTTCCAGCCTGCTCGCGGTTCCGCTCCCTATCCGCCAGAAATCTGTCAGTGGAGTGTGGTTCCAGAGCATCCGCCGGTAATTCATCACGTCCAGCTCCGCTATCCGCACTCCGTCTGAATCTGCCTCCACGTGCTTGGCGACGATGTCCATCGCGGCCTTGCACAAAAAGAGGTTCGGGGCAATCCCCGCCGTCGCCGTTATGCCGGTCTCGGAAAGGATGTCCTTTATGACTTTGCGGGCAAGCGAATGTGCGTCGGTCCGGTAGAGGGGCAGGTAGCTCGTCGCGTCGATGAACACCTCGTCTATGCTGTAGACGTGGATGTCGTCCGCGCTGAAGTAGCGCAGGTAGATGCCGTAAATCCGCGCGGAGTATTCCATGTACAGGGCCATGCGGGGCCTTGCCGTGATGTACTCAAGCTTCTTCCCCGTCCTGCGCTCCACTTCTCGCGCCTTCTGCACCACCTCGAAGAGCCTGCTCCTGCCTGAAAGCCCGTATGCCTTGAGCGTGGGGGTCACCGCAAGGCATATCGTCTTCTCGGTGCGGGACTCGTCCGCAACAACGAGGTTCGTCGTGAGCGGGTCCAGCCCCCTCTCCACGCATTCCACGGAGGCATAGAAGGATTTCAGGTCAATCGCGAGATAGGTCCGTTCTGTTCGTCCAGTTTGTCCCGGCATTCTCCCATCATACCACACCACGCCGCATCCGCGCAATCCGCACATCACGGAAAGTTTGCTGCGAAAAATTTATCTCCTGCCGCGCCTGCCCTTCCACGGCGGCTCGTCGCTCGCCTTGAAGTTGTAGACAGGCTTTATGACCTTGACGACATCGGCGGTCGGCCCGATGTTCTGCACGATGCTTTTCATCGGTTTGTATGCCATGGGCGACTCGTCTATCGTGTCCATGCCGACCGTGGTGGAGTATATACCCTTCATCTGCTTCTTGAAATCCGCAAGCTCAAGTTCACGCCTTGCCTGCGCGCGGCTCATCACCCGTCCTGCGCCGTGCGGTGCGGAGCAGTTCCAGTCCTCGTTGCCCTTGCCTACGCAGACAAGGCTGCCGTCCCGCATGTTGATCGGGATGAGGAGCTTCTCGCCTTTCTTCGCGCTGACAGCCCCCTTGCGCAGGATCATGCTGTCCAGGTCGATGTAGTTGTGTATCGTCGTGAACTGCTCGGCAATCTCGTCTTGGCTGACGCGCAGGCCCACGCAGATTGTCTGTATCATAGCCTTGCGGTTGAGCATGGCGAACTGCTGCATTATCCGCATGTCGTTGATATAGTCGTCGAAGAGGCTCCCCGTAACATACGCCAGGCTCTCGGGCACGCCGGTCAGGCGCTGCACCTTGAGGCGCGAAAGCTCGCCCTCTATCTCCTGCTCGCGGCCGGCCTCTTTCAGCGAGCCTATCAGCGCGGCGATGTCCGCGTCGCGGTTCCCGTTCAGCTGCTTCCATGCCTCCTTCTGGTAGTATTCCGCAATCTCAAGCCCGGCGTGCCGGCTCCCCGAGTGGACGACGATGTAGAGCCTCCCGTCCTCGTCGCGGTCGGCCTCGATGAAGTGGTTGCCGCCGCCGAGGGTCCCCAGGCTCATGCGGGCTCGGTTCTTGTCGTACTTCCCGCGTATCTTGTCCCAGTCCAGTTCCTCCACGAACTTGTGCGGGAACTTCCGTATGGCGAAGCCGGAGGGTATGTTACCCCTGATGCACTTGTCGAGCTTTTCCGGGTCAAACCCTCGGCTTACCGGGGAGTCCGCGTGAAAGACAATCGTCTCCATCCCGCAGCCGATGTCAACGCCTACGAGGTTGGGGCAGATTTTGTCCGTGATTGTCATCGTCGTGCCTATCGTGCATCCGGCCCCGGCATGCACGTCCGGCATGAGCCGTATCTTGGAGCCCTCCGCGAAAGGCTGGTCGCACAGGGTCTTTATCTGCTCCAGGGACTTCTCGTCCACGTCCGCAGTGAACACCTTCGCACTGTTGAATTTTCCTTCCACAATCTGAGCCGTGCTCATGACAACCTCCATTTTTGTTCATACATGACAAGGCACAGTTTTGTTTCTCTATCGCTCTACCAGCTGGGCTACAGCTCCGCTTTGCGGAACTGACGGGACTCGAACCCGCGACATATAGGTCTTTGCTGCCTGTGCCTTTATGGCTACACTTTACAGCAGAACGAAGGGAACATCACGGAAAATTCGGTGCGAAAGCAGGAAAATGGCGGCACCCTACCGTTGCGCTCCCATCAGCTCCATCTGCCTGCGTATGCGTTCCTTTACGATGCAGGCGAATTCATCGGGGGCAATCACCCGGATCATCGGGCCGAACGAGAGCACGCGGATGACCATCTCCGTCTCGTCCAGGGCATCATAGCTGAGCGTCAGGCGGTACACGCCGCCCCGGACATGGATGCAGGACCGCTCAAAGTGCGCGAACTCGTGCATCGCCCGCTCCATCGCTTTGCGCCCGTCATATATCTCGAGCGTGACCGTCCGGCTTTCGTCCGGGGGAAGCCCGTCGGGAAGCTCGTCAGCCGCCTGCACTATTCCGCAGGAAACGATGCGGCACATATTGCAGGTTATCCTTCGGTTCTTGCGCCTGGACACAAGGCGGAACTTGCCGTCCTTCTGGGAGAACTCCATCTTGCATGGCCGGCAGGTGAACTTCCGGATCCTTCCGCCGCGTCCCCGGTATTCGATGAGGAGGATTCCGTTCCCGTGTATTGCCCGCATGGCAGTGCGGAAGTTTGCGACATACGGTTCCGCCGTACAGTCATCGGCATCGGAATATGCGTCGTAGAGGCAGAAGTCCTCCGGGCGGAACAACGGCTCCACGTCCGAAAGATCCGCCTCAAGGCGGGACAGCTCCGCGTCGCCGGCAAGCAGGCGTATTCTCGGGTCGGCGCACAGGGCCTTGAGCCACTGCCTCTGCAGAAGGGAGAGAGGCATGGTGGGGGTATGCCGGATGTTCGTCGTCCAGTCCTTCTTTATGAGGGGCCAGCTTCCGTTTTCCAGCGCGGGAACGATAGTAAGGACGCTCTCCGGGAAGGCCGAGTCCCGCACGATGTCAAAGAGAGAGCCCGAGTCAAGCGAGCCGTCCTGAGCCGCGCGGATCACGGCCGCGACCGCGTTGTAGTACGCGCTGTAAATCTCGCTGAAAAGCTGGCAGTGCTGGCTCTTGCTCATCCTGCCTCCCCCTTCCTGTACATCGCATCCATAAGGCGGATGTCGTCATAGAAACGCTTCGTGACGGACTCGTCGGAGGATGAGAAATCCGTTATGCGGCAGATGAACGTCCTGGCCCAGGGAAAGATTTCCTGGGCATCGTATATGTCCGCGTCAAACCTCGCAGTGTTCCGGTCCAGCCGCGTGACTTCCCCGCAGCGTTTCTCCCGGAGCAGGCGTTCGTAGATGAACTCCTCTCCGTCGTCAAATCTCACGGTGAAGCTGACATGAGCCGTCCGCCTGCCGCCTTTCCCGGCTCTGGGCCTGATCGCGACTCCCCAGATGTGCATCCTGATTTCCTCGAATTCCGCCCGTCTCTGATCCCAGTCCCCGTATGGCTCCCCCATCTCCGCAGAAAGGATGTAGTCGGCCCTGATAGGCATGAAGCGTTTTCCCCGCTGCTTGTAGGCCATCACATAGAGCCTTCCTCCCTGCGCGCTCTGGTAGACTACGAGCGGGACAATCTCGTCGGAAAAACTGTGCCCCCTTCCTGACTTCTTCTGCAGCAGCACGAGGCTCCGCTTCTCACGGATTGCCCCGAATACCGTGCACATGATGTCGGACTCGATTGACGCGGTGATGTAATGGTGCTTGAATTCGAACACGTCGGAGGCATCCTGCCTGTCCTTTGCCAGCTTGTCCAGCAAGAAGCTGCCGACTACGCCGCAGGGGGCGGCCTCGGAGAAAAAGGAGAGCAGGTCCTCCATGCCGGTCAGGTCGGGCGACGGAGTGCGGCTGTAAAGCATCGCCTTGCCTTCCTTTCGGGCGCGGACAAGGCCCAGGGCACAATACTCGCCCAGTTTTTTCCTGAGCGTGGATTCCTCGGGCATGAGGCTGGCGGAAAAACCGTCCAGGTACACCGAGCTTATCTCGTCAAGGATACGGGACAGAGGCTTCTCCTCGCCCAGATTGCGGAGGATGTCCATCAGCATGAAATGGAGGGAGATGTCCATAGCCGTGAAGGACTTGGCTTTGAAGATTTTGTAGAGGGGGTTCCGGCTGGTACGGCGGGAGTCTATGGAGACAAAGCTGACCTTCCCGCCCTCGTCCGAGCGGAATGACATGAATCCCGAGAGGTAGTTCTCCAGCCGCCTCCGCTCGTCGTCGTAGGTCCTGCCGCTCCTTCCGGAAAAGTCGCCGCGCCCCCTGAAGCCGTAGACGTAGAAGCTCCTTACGTAACCGCGGATGGTATCAAGGCTCTTTATCAGCTCCGAATATCCCATGCAGGCAAGTATAACACATCGGGGGAACGGAGACAATGCGCAAGGCTGACGCCAGCCCGTGGCCGGCTACTGCCCCAGCACGACCCGCGCGACATCAGCGGGAGTCTGGACGATGACCTTGGCACCGGACTGCTCCAGGCTCTCGCGGCTGCCGAAGCCGTAAAGCACGCCGATGGTGTCAAGCCCTGCTTTTGCGGCCCCTTCCATGTCAAAGTGGGTGTCGCCGACCATGACGCATTCGGCCTTGCGATCTGACAGCCCTTCGCTTTCAAGCACGTAGTTGATTATGTCAACTTTGTTCACCCGGTCTTTCTCGGCAAGGTCGCTGCCGCCGACAAAGTCGAACAGATCCAACATTCCCTGCTTTTCCAGAATCTGCCTGGCGTAGACCTCGGGCTTGCTCGTCGCGACGTAGACTTTCTTGCCCGCCGCACGGAGTGCCTTGATACAGTCGGTGATGCCGTCGTATGCACGGACCTCGAACATCCCCTGCTTCTGGTAGTAGTCGCGGTAAACGGCCATCGCGGGGGCAAGCTCCTCTTCCTTGAAATGGAATACTCTGGTAAAGCTCTCGCGCAGGGGCGGGCCTATCATCGTGTTGTAGATGCTCTTGTCGGCAAGCTCGATGTGGTAGTGCTCGGCCACTCGGTCGAATGACTTGAACACGCCCTCGGAGGTGTCGAAGAGCGTGCCGTCGAAGTCGAAGAAAATATAGTTGTACATAGAAATTATTGTCAGTTGATGCTTAAACGGCCGCGGGCTTTGGGGCTTAGTGCGTCCCAAAGCCCGTTACTAAAGTCTGTGGCTTTGCCACGGCAACAAATCCGTGAGCTTCGGGTCGCAGAGCGTCCCGAAGCTCATTACTAAAGTCAACGGCAAAGCCGTTGACTTTAGT
>JAFSSU010000368.1 GCA_017450845.1 Treponema sp. | reverse complement strand
TCCCTTCCGCTTGCCTATCGTCCATGCAGTCGCGTCGAAGTTGGACCCATAGTTGAGCGTCCCGGATTCCACAGTCTTCTTGAGCAGCTCCTGCATGATGAAGGCGGTCTCCTTGGTGATGACCTGAATGTCCTCCCCCTTTTTCTTCTGCTTGGCCCGGAGCTCCTTCTCGGGGTCCATGATGATGTTCCCGTTCCTGTCCTGCACGTTGCGGATGGCAATGGGCGTGACTTCCTTGCCGTTGTTCGCGAAAGTCGCGAAGGCCTTTGCCATCTCGATGGGGCTGACCGAGCAGACTCCGAGACCAAGCGGGTAGAGGGGCAGGAAGCTGCGTGACTCCAGCTCGTTCTGGTTTATGCCTAGCAGGGCGGATGCGCGGCTTATCGCCGCGTCGAAGCCGATCGTGTCCAGCACCTTGATGGACGGGACGTTCATAGAGTGGGCGAGCGCGTACCAGAGTTGCACGTCCCCTTCCCAGACTCCCTTGAAGTCCTGCGGGATGTAGGGGGTTCCGTCCGCGTTGTGGAAGACGATGGGTGTGTCGCTTATGACGCTCGTCATCGTGAACTGCCGGCTGTCTATGGCGGCGGAATAGTAGAGAGGCTTGAAGGCGGAGCCGGGCTGCAGGCGGGACTGGACGGCCCTGATGAACTGGTTGGACTGATCGTACTTGGATCCGCCGACTATCGCGTCGATGTATCCGGTCGAATTCTCCAGCGCGACCATCGTCCCTTCTATCGTCGTTTTCTCCGTGTTCTGCTGGATCATCGCGTTGCCCCTGTTGACCATCTGGGTCTTGAGGGTTTCTGCCCCGGATATGATGGAGAATATGTCTATGATCGGGTTGATGTTCTCCCGGTACTCCTTCATCGCGAGGATTTCGTTCCTCTGGCTGCCGACCCGCAATTTCGGCAGGTTGAACAGGAGGCTGAGAAGCGAGGTCATGGGGATGTAGGTGTTGAAGTCGCTCTTCTTGCGGTTTGCCATCGTCCTCTTGTAGGCGGAGTTAGCGTAGGCGATGTAGTCCTGCATTATCTCTTCGGCCGCCTGCTGATGGGAGAGGTTCAGCGTCGTGTTGACCGTGAAGCCTCCGGTGTATATGTCGTCCTCCCCGTAGAACATTTTGCTGAGGTTCCGCCTGACATACTCGGAGAACCAAGGGGCCTTGTCGTCCCTCATCGTGTAGGTGGAGCTGCTGGTCCTCGTGTAGTCGAACGAGGCCCAGTAATCGTCGTAGCTCTCGCTCGCCTCCTGCTGCGACAGGTATCCTTCCTGAACCATCGCGTCAAGCACGTACTTCTGCCTTTCCATCGCGACGTTCGGATGCTCGAAGGGGTTGAATTTCGCGGGGTTTGACAGCTGGATTACCAGCAAGGCGGCCTCCGCCGGGGTTATGTCCGCCGTACCGTGGCCGAAGTAGTATTTGCTTGCCGCATTGACCCCGTAGGCCCCGCCTCCGAAGTAAATCTTGTTCAGGTAGAGCTCCAGGAGTTCATCCTTGGAATAACGCCTCTCCATCTGGATTGCCCACCAGAGCTCCTTGATTTTCCTTATCGCGGATTTCTCGGTGCGGTCACAGTAGAGGGTTCCGGCAATCTGCTGGGTCAGCGTGGAGCCGCCGCCCCGGGAGTCATGGGTCAGGATGCCGATGACCGCACGGATTATCGCCTTGGCGGAGAAGCCCCGGTGCTCATAGAAAATCCTGTCCTCGCGGGTTATCAGCGCGTCTATCATTATCTGAGGGAGGTCGTTCAGGGCGATGAGCTCCCGCTTCTCGTCGCTCGAGAACTCCGTTATGAGCTCTCCGTTTATGTCCAGAAGCTTGGTCGGCAGGGCCGTCGTCATCACCGTGAAATTCTCGGCGTTCTTTATATTCGCTGTCCCGGCAAGCCCTGCCCCCAGAAGGCCGCCGAAGAGGGCGGCGCACATAAGCACAAAGGGGAGCAGGACGAAAGGCCAGATTCTTTTCCTTTCCATAATCCCCCTATAATAGGAAAAAAGTCCCTATTTGTCAATGAACCGGCCGCCACGTCCCAGGGCCTCAGCATGAAAGGGGTTTACAGCTAGAATTCAATGATGTAGAATTCCCTT
>JAFSSU010000367.1 GCA_017450845.1 Treponema sp. | reverse complement strand
GCGACGAAAGCAAGAATATCGTCGGCAATGTGAAGTTGTACCTAAAGCGGATGCTCAAAGAGAATCCTGCATACCTCATTGTCGGTGAGGCCCCGGGATATAAAGGTTGCCGCCACAGCGGGGTTCCGTTCACTTCGGAAAGAAATCTTCTCCAGACAGATTTCTTTCGGGAGCAGGGAGGCTATAGAGTCAGGAATCCCAAGAAACCTGAAAGCGAGGCCTCTGCCACGATAGTATGGAATTTTCTTTGTCCTCCCGATGGCGGAAAACGAAAGCCCGTTCCGCTGATATGGAACGCATTTCCCTTTCATCCCTATGACCCCGCAAAGGTAACGAAGAATGGGACGAAGAGCAACAGAAAACCGAATGCGGAAGAGCTTTCTTTTGGGAAGGGGATATTGGAAGCGCTGATAAAGTTGTACGGCTTCGGTGCCAAGAATGTCGTGGCCGTCGGAAAAACTGCGGAAGCTGTGCTGGAGAAGATTTTTCCAGGTGAAATCATATTCGAAGTTCCCCATCCGGCTAATGGTCATAAAGCCGACTTCGAAGAGGGGCTGAGCAACTTCATACTATCGCTCAATTTGTCTGTTTAGGCGGGGATGACGGCAAGGCTTCGTGAAACGCTGGAGGCCGCCGTCAACCTTGTCGATGACACGGACAGCGTGAGGCGGTCACTGGGAACCTTGCGGGCAGGTGCTGATGTAGTCGCCCAGCCGCCCCGCGCAGTAGAGGGGCAGGTTTATGAGCGTGTAGGGCTTCCGCTTTACCGGTGTTAGGGCCTGCTCCACGGAATACTCCCCGCTGTACAGGCGGATTCCCACCGTACAGTCGGAGTTTTCAAGATATGAATGCAGCGAGCGCAGTGTTCCGGTTTTTCCGCTCTTTACTTCCACAGGGTACACGGAAGCATTCTTTGTGAAAAGGAAATCGACCTCGGCATTGGACTGCTTTTTCTCCCTCGTCCAGAACAAGGGCTTTTCGATTTTCCTGTCGTTCGCCGCAAGCAGCTCCTGCCCGACAATTTGCTCCGCAAGCTTTCCGCTGTAGATGTCGCTCAGGCTGTCGCCCTTGAAATACCAGCCTGCGATTCCGAGCGCGTGGTTCAGCATCCCGGAGTCCAAGAATTGCAGGTGCGGACGGAGCTTCAAGTCCGGTATGAATGGCAATTCCGTTTCCGTCACCGGGTAGCGCAGGTACAGGAGCATCGCGCGCTCCAGTGTCCGCAGGGCATTCCCGATTTCCTTGGACTTGTAGCCGGAGTTCCCGAATTTCTCAAAGGCAATCCTGTTCCCTGTTTCTGCCGGGGCTGTCTCTATCACATGACGGATGATGTTAGTCTCGCTTTCGTTTCTGGCATATTTGGAAACATCATCCTTGAATGCAGAAAAAAGGGCCTCGTACACATCGGAAACCTGGCTCAAATCCTGATTCTCCGTGTAGCGGGCGATGGCTTCCGGCATACCCCCGACAAACGTGTACAGCCTGAACAGCTCGCTCAATCTGTGATGGGCAATCTGCGGGACGGGCACGGTCCGGTAGAAGTCAAGCACGGTCTGCTCGCCCAGCGCGAGGAGGAATTCCTCAAAAGTCATGGGGTACATGTAGCGGTATTCCACCCGCCCCACCGGGAAGCTGATTTTGTGCATGTCCATCATGATTTCGAGCAGGGAGCCCGCGCTTATGACGAACAGGTCGGGAATATCCTCGTAGAAATAACGCATCTGCATGACCGCATTCGGTGAATTTTGGATTTCATCGATGAAGAGCAGGGTTTCACCCGTTGGAACTAAGCCTTTCTCGATGCAGATGAACTGGAAGAGTTTTTTTGCATCAAGGGAATTGTTGAACAGATCCCGGTCATCCTCCTTTTCCAGATTCAGGTAGATGAAGCTGTCAAAATCCCTGGCGAATTCCTTGATGACGGTTGTCTTGCCGACCTGCCTGGCCCCTCGGAGGACAAGGGGCTTCCGGTGTTCGGAGACTTTCCACTTCCGTAATTCCTGCACGATAGACCGCTCAAAGCTCATTGCCGCCCCCTTTGCACAAAGTCAGGGCAATTTTACGTCGTTTCTGACACAAAGTCAAGGCAATTTCAGGCACTTTTGTGCCTAAAGTCAGGGCAATTGGGGGGCCTACACGGCGACGTTCTTCATCCAGCGGCGGCTGTTCAGGAGCCAGACGCTGATTGCGAGGCGCACGTATTCTTCCAGCGAGAGGATAAAGTAGACCCACCAGATTGGCAGCTTCAGGACGTAGGCGGTGACAATACCGAGCGGAACACCGAACCCCCAAGTGCCTATGATGTTCACTGCCGTCATGAACTTGGTTTGTCCGCCTGCCTGTAAAACTCCGCCGCCCACGACCATGTTGAAGACCTTCGCGGTAAAGACGAGGGCGAACGCGATGAGAATCCTCACCGTGATGGCGCGGGTATCCGGGGCGACGTTGAAAAGCCGTACGTAGAGCGGGGAGAGGGTGCAGACCGCAAGCGCAATGATGATTCCCGCGGCGACCGTCAGGCGGACAAAGCTGACCGCCTGTGACCAAGCCTTCTCTTCATCGTCCGCACCGAGGGAGTTGCCCACGATGATTCCCGCCGCCGAGGAGACCCCGCACAGGGCTCCGATTGCTATACCCTGTATGGGGTACATCAGCGTCATCGCCGCGCAGGGTTCCGTTCCCAGGTGCCCGTAGATGACTGCGTACATGTTCTCGCCGAGCGACCACAGGAACTCGCCCAGCAGAATCGGGGCGAGGATGGCCGCGGCATTCTTCACGAAGTCCGTGCTGAAGCGAAGGGCAGGCTTGAGGTACAGGCCCTGCAGCCTCTTTTCCCGCACGAACAGGACAAGGACAATCAGCATCTCCACAAGTTGCGAGGCAACCGTCGCTATGGCCGCCCCCGACTCTTCCATGCGGGGGAAAGGCCCGATTCCAAAAATCAACAGCCAGTTCAGGAGCGTGTTCGTGACGATTGCCGCCACGCCAGCTACGGCGGGGAGCTTGGCGCGGTTCATGTTGCGGAGCAGGGTAGAGACAAAAATGCTTATGACTGAAGGCAGGTAGCCAACCGCCCGCCAGCGCAGGTACACGGCGGCCTTTGCGATTGTCTCGCCGTCGCCCGAATACAGAGCCATAATCTGCCCCGGGACAAAGAGCGAGAGCGAAGAGAACACGAGGACAAGCAGGAGCGAGAGGTACAGCGGCAGGAAGAAGCTGTCGCTCACCCCCTTGTCGTTCTTCGCGCCCCGGTACTGTGAGATGAGTATGCCCGCCGCCGTGACGATTGCCGCGACGGTCACCGAAAAGAGCGAGCCGAACTTACCCGCAAGGCCTATTCCGGCGATGCAGGCGCTGCCGAGCGAACCTATCATAATCTGGTCAATCAGGCCGAGCGACGACTGCATGAGGCTCTGAATCGTAACAGGCAGGGCAATCTCGACAAGCTTCCGTTTGAATTCTTTGTCTTTCATAATTATGATGATATTGTTGTTTTTATGGAAAATATAGGGGAAAAATGACAATTTTATATGATAAAAGTATAATTCAGTATAAATGCAAGCCGAAAGAACTTCGTAACCTGCCGGCAGACAGGCGAAGGACCGTCGGCGTCCCTGGTAATGCCCCCCTTGGACCGGAAGTCCCGGCAGGAAAGCGGTCTGTTCACAAGCTCTTTTTTCTTTCATACAAACGTGCTAGAATAAGATATGCGTGTTTCTTCTTCCATAATATTCTCTTGTGATGCCGCCGAGTATTCCGGCGTAAAAAAGATTGCCGGTAAGGTCTGCCTTGACGTGGAGCGGGTGACCGGCGGCAGGCCGGGGCTTTTTGAGGACGGAACCTTTTCTTCTTCCGGAGCTGTGCTGTTCGCCACGCTGGGAAAGTCCCCTCT
>JAFSSU010000366.1 GCA_017450845.1 Treponema sp. | reverse complement strand
CCTTGTGGGGGGCCTTGTAGGTGGGGACAAAGAGGACCCGGTCGTAGCCCAGGGCAGAGCATACCACGTCGGCCAGGGCGAGGTGGCCTATATGGATGGGGTTAAAGCTGCCCCCCAGAACCGCAAGTTTCATCATGCCTCCTGCCCCGGGAACTGAACCTCCATGCTCTCGTCCACAGAGCGGGTCTCCAGGAAGGAGCTGTGCTTCTCGCCCCGGTCCGCGGAGTCCCCGGCATGGTTCCGGCCCGGCGCGTGCGTCCGCTCCATCTTCTCGACAAGCTCGATTATCGCTTTTTTGGCGGCCCCCATGTTCGTCCGCGCCATGACGGAGACAGGGATGACGTTCACGTCCTCCCCCTCCGCGAGGATTCCCTCCTTGACCCGCTGGGCCATGTCGGGCGCGCCCTCCAGGTCAATCTTGTTGCAGAGGACGATCCGGGGCTTCTCGGCAAGGCCCTCCCCGTAGCTGGACAGCTCCTTGACGAGCGCGTCGTAGGCGGAAAGGCTCTTCTCTTCCGAGCAGTCGATCATGAAGAGCAGGCCCGCCGTCCGCGAGATGTGCTTGAGGAAGCGGATTCCCAGCCCCGCCCCCTCGGACGCGCCCTCGATGATGCCGGGGATGTCCGCGATGATGATGTCGTTGTTCTCGTCCACGTGCAGCACGCCCAGGTTAGGCACCTTGGTCGTGAAGGGATAGGGGGCGATTTTGGGCCGGGCGTTCGTGAAGTAGTCCAAAAGGCTGGACTTCCCCGCGTTGGGGAAGCCTACGAGCCCTATGTCCGCCATGACGGAAAGCTCCACCTTGAGCTTCTTCTCCTCGCCGGGCGTCCCCTTGTGGGCGTAGCGCGGGGCCTGGTTGGTGCTGCTCTTGAAGTGCACGTTGCCCCAGCCCCCCTTGCCGCCGTGCAGAAGCACGAGCGTCGTCCCGTCCTCGTCGTCCTTGAAGTCCCTGATAAGCTCCCCGGACTCCGCATCGCGAAGGATCGTCCCCGGAGGAACGGGAATGACCACGTCCTCCCCGTCCTTGCCGTACTTGTTCCAGCTCATACCGTCCTGCCCGTTCTTCGCCTTGAAGATAGGATGAAAGCGCAGGTGGGCAAGGGTGCGCAGGTTGCGGCGGACGGTAAAGATGACGTCCCCTCCCCGCCCGCCGTCACCGCCGTTGGGCCCGCCGTTGGGGATGTATTTCTCCCGGCGGAAAGAGACGCAGCCGTTGCCCCCCTTCCCCGAGATGACGGTTATCACCGCCTCGTCAGCAAAGTCTACCATAGAACACCTCCTTATGTATCCGGCAAAAAAAATGCCCGGCTTGGAGAACCAGACCGGGCAGTCAAAACAAAAGGCTTGCGAAAACTACGCCTTGGCGGGAACAAGCTTGGGCTCGTTCCTTCCGATGTAGACGGACTCCACGGCCATCGGCTCCACGGAGACGATCTTGCGGTTCCGCCTCTCGCCGAACACGACCTTTCCGTCCGCGGTCGCGAAGAGGCTGTCGTCACCGGCCCTCCTCACGTTGTCGCCCGGGTGAATAGGCGTCCCGCGCTGCTTCACGATGATTGAGCCAGCCGTAATCAGCTGTCCGCCATACACTTTGACTCCCAAATGCTTCGGGTTTGAGTCGCGGCCGTTCTTTGCGCCGCTTCCGCCTTTGCTACGTCCCATATTATTCCTCCGTCAAATTTCCAGACAAAAACTAACCGTCAAAGCCATTTTCCTCCCTGAAGCTGACGCACTCAGGGTATTCGTCGGAAAGGCTTTGCATCCCCTTCCTTATGAAGTCCGCCACGCAGACCAAGCGTTCCCGGCTCGCAGTCCCGGAAGAGACGACGCGGAAACTCAGTTCCCCGCGCCGAGGGGCATCCGTCTCAAGGACGAGGCCGGAGCCGTCTGACTCCAGCACCTGCATCGCCGTCCGCAGCAAAAAGCTCTCCGCCGCGCACACGATGTCCTTCCCCTTCCTGGCAAAGCCCGCATGCCCCGAGGCGCGTGCCTCCATGAAGGAGCCGTCCCCAGAGCAGGCCAGGAAAACCTGCGTCATCGCCGCTTAGGCGACCGTGATGTCCTTCACCTTCACGTCGGTAAAGGAATCCCTGTGCCCGTGCAGGCGGTGGTAATCCTTCTTGGCCTTGTACTTGAGCACAAGAATCTTCCTGTCACGGAAGGTATTGCCGACCTCGACCGTCACCTTCGCGCCGGAGACATAGGGAGTCCCCACGGAGACCTTGTCCCCGTCGCTGACGAGGAGAACCTTGTCAATCGTAATCGTATCGCCCTCTTTTGCGTCGTTAATCTTCGCGAACGTGAGGACCGCATCCTTCTCCACCTTGTACTGGTTGCCGTTGTATTCAACGATAGCGTACATCTTGAACCTCTGAAAAAACTTATTTGCTCCTGTCAGGTAGCGGGTCTGCCATGAGCTAAGAACGCATAAACGTTCTATACTTTAGCAGTTTTTGCCACAAAAAGTCAAGGGCAGGACCGGGCCCGGGACGATTTTTTTCAGGAACATCGTTTTTTGCCCTTCCGCAGGCTTTCCCCCGCACACAATCTGTTTCCAAGGTCTTGATTCCCTGGCATGTTTCCGATACACTGCAAGCCCCTTCGACGGGCGGGCACAAGAGCACGGTCTTGCCGGGCCTTCCCGCCCGCCGCCCAGCCGGAGTACGCACTGCACTCTAGCTGGAGTATGAAGCCCCGCCTTGCAAGAGTATGAATCACAATCTAGCTAGAGTATGCACCCCGCACCGTAAGCAATCACGTCAAATACAACGGATACGATCGCCCCTGTTACGTGTGCCCGAACTCCCTTTACAACACGGCAAAATTTCGCCCTGCGAGCTGCATGGGCGGGGTGTCCCCGGACTGTGCCCAAGCAAGGGGCGAGAGCTTGCCGCCATCGCCCCGCCCCCGGCGAGGGGGCAGGAGTCAGGACAGCACCGGCTTCCGGCCGGGAGCCATGGGGGCGCTACGCACGGGGCCGCTTATGACTTTCCTATATACATGGTGCATGAAAGACAAAAAGCGCAAATTCACGGGGAAAAAAGTTTTTCGAGCTTACCGAATAACAAGGCGTTCCAAGACAGGTCCCGGCCTTTTGCCTTGAAAACCACAGTAAAAAGCTTTATAATCGAAGAATGAGCGACAGCGAAGAAAAGTCCGGGGACGACTGGCCCTACCTCATTTTCAGCTCCGGCGGCGAGAAGTACGCGGTGGAATCATCATCCGTAAAGGAAATCGTCAGGAACAACGCTATTTACCCGGTCCCCTTTGCCCCGGAATACGTCAGGGGCATCATCAACTGCTATTCGAGCCCTGTCGCGGCGGTGGACTGGTCGCTGTTCCTGGGCAGGGAGGAGCAGGCAAAGCGCAAGGAGACGATTTTCCTTGTGCTCAAGGACTGCGATGATGTAGCCCTGCTGGTCAGTAATATAGAAGAATTCAAGTACACGGCGGAGGTGACCCGGCAGCTATTCCCCCAGTCGGAGGATCACGGCTGCTTCTCAGGGACAATCAGCTGGGGCGACAGCATAATCCCCCTGCTGGACCTGAAGGCCGCCACGGATAAGATACGGGGGGACCTTGAGAACAGCTGATTTGTACGCGGGCCTGGACTGGGGGGCCTTCGAGCTTCTTATTCCCCAGAAAGACATATCCGACGCGAAGCTGGCTCCGGATGACAGCCAGGCAATCTCCATAGACGGGGCCGTGGAAAAAGCCTTCGGCAGCCGCTTCGCCGCACGGGCAGGAGGGGACATGCAGTCCGTCCTGATCATCCGGGGCAAAAACTACATGACGGCACTGATGCCCCAGGTCGTCAGGCTCGGCGGGGAAGAGGAAGAGATGAGCGCATGCAGGATCCTCGCCCGCTCGTTTGACCGGCACGGGCTGCGCCCGCTGGCTTTCACCGGCGACAAGATACGCTACATGGTGGACATGGAAAAATTCACGGCGGGAGCGACTATATGATACGGGTCCTTTTGGTGGACGACTCGGCCCTGATAAGGACCATGCTCAAGCAGGTCTTCAAGGAGGACGGGCGGTTCGAGCTGGCAGGCGAGGCAGCGGACGGCAAGGAAGCCGTGGACAAGGCCTCGGCCGGGAACATAGACCTCATCGTCATGGACATAAACATGCCCGTCATGGACGGCATTGAGGCGACAAAGAAGATAGCGGGCTTCTCCGATGCGGCCATCGTCATGTTCACGACGGAGGACACGATTGACAACAGTTACCGCTGCATCTCGGCGGGTGCGCTGGAAGTGTTCAGGAAGCCCAACCTCGCCGACATGACGCAGGAAATGCTCAGGGAGTTCAGGGAAAAAATCTACCTTGTATCCCAGACCCACAAGCAGAAGGCCCGCCCCTTCCTCCGCGCCGGGGGGCTCAGGGCAAGGGCGGAGGCATCGCTCGGGGATTCCGGCACGCCTCTCACTGCCACCAGTGCTTTCCCCCTCCCCCACATTCCCAGGAAGGACTACGAGATGCTGCTCATCGGCTCCTCAACCGGGGGACCGAGCGCGATACAGGCCATCCTCAAGCAGCTGCCGGAAGACTTTCCCCTGCCAATCGTGATAACCCAGCACATCGACAAGCAATTTGACAAACAGCTGGTCAAGTGGCTGGATGACACGACCCACTTCGCGGTGTCCCTCGCGTCAAACGGAGAGCGCCCGGACCCCGGGCACGTGTACATAGCCCCGGCGGACAGGCACCTGGTCGTCAGCAAGGCGGGCAGGGACTACATCATGGAGCTCACGGACGACCCGCCCATGCACTTCCTCCGCCCCTCGGTGGACAAGCTCTTCTTCAGCGCGGCGATGTTCCTGGGCAAAAAGGCCCTTGCCGTCATACTGACAGGCATGGGAAGGGACGGCGCGGACGGTGCCGTGGAGATAAAGCGGTCGGGGGGCTTCATGATAGCCCAGGACGAGGCCAGCTGCATAGTGTTCGGGATGCCCAAGGCCGTCATAGAAGCCGGTGCGGCCGATGCGGTGCTGCCGCTGGACGGCATAGCCCCGGCAGTCTCGGCGGCGGTCGGCCAGATCGGGCGGTAAGAGGGAACATGCTCAGGGAGTTGGATCCGATTTTTCAGACGCTGGAAGCTCACTCAGGCATCACGATTGCCAACGCCCACCGGGAGTACATGGAGAAGCTTATCCTGGAGCGGACGGTCGGCATGGACATCTCGGCATCGGAATACAACGCGCTCATAAAGAAGGACGACGGGGAGCTTTCCTACCTGACCAACGCCGCCGCGGTCAACGAGACATACTTCTTCCGTGAGGAAAAGCAGTTCGACTTCCTCAGGAACGAGCTGTTCCTGCCCCGCCGGGGCGACACGCTGAACATCTGGAGCGCATCGTGCTCCACCGGGGAAGAGCCCCTCTCGATATACGCCCTCGCAAAGGACTGCGGGGTCAGGGCCTCGGTCTCGGCATCAGACATAGACACCGATGCCCTCGCCAAATTCCGGGCTGGCGTATACACCAGGAATTCCTTCCGCACGGACGGCAGCAAGTACCGGACGCTCATAGAGCGGGAGGGAATCTGGGACGGCGAGAGGCTTACCATATCCCCGGCCACCCTCTCGCGGATAAAAATCTTCCAGTACAACCTGGCCTGCCAGTCATCCCCGCCGGTTCAGGACGGCAGCATGGACATCATCTTCATGCGGAACGTCTTCATCTACTTCACGAATGAGCTCAGGATGAGGATACTCGCAAAGATGTCGAAAAGCCTCAGGGAGGGAGGAATCCTTATCCTTTCCATAAACGAGGTCGGGAACATCGACCGCAAGCTGCCCCCCTTCGAAAAGCTGCACGCGGGGGCCGTCTATTACCTCAGGAAGTCTCCCCCGGAAAGCCCGAAGGCAGCGGAAAAGAAATTCCCTTCCGTACCGGTCATAAAGGTCCCGGAGCCGGCCCGCCTCCCCCCGCAGCCCAGGCCGGCAACGGTTGCAGCGGCGGCGAAGGCAGGGGAGATGCCCAAGAGCGCGGACGCCTCCTCCCATCATGCGGTCACGGAGAACAGCTGCAGCATACAGGAGCTCTACGACAGGATAAAGGACAGCCTGGCCAGGCGCGACCCCGCGTCCGCCAGGAAAATCCTCGCGGGTAGGGTCTTCAAGCCCCACGAGATGGAATTCAAGTACTTCTTCTCCGCGCTGATATATGTCGAGGAAAAAAACGAGGAGGAGGCCCTGGCCCAGCTGGAGAAAGCCTCCATGCTCAACCCGGGCTTCTGGCCGGCGAGCTACGGGATGGCATTCATACAGAAGAAAACCGGGAACGAGGCGGAGAGCCGCAAAAACTTCGCCAGCTGCAAGCTCGCGATAGAGGGCTACAAGCGGGAGGGAAAGAAGGACTACGATTTCCTCACCGGGCAGTTCAGCCCGGAATACTTTGAAATGCTGTGCGCCAATTACTTGAAGGGCACGGGGGAAGGACAGGAATAAGATGGCGTTCTCAAAAGATGACTTTGTGAAGGAATTTATCTCGGAGACCGGTGAGAACCTGGACACCATCAACGACTCCATAATCAAGCTCAAGAATGACGACGGCGACAAGGACAACCTGACTGTCATCCTCCGCTGCCTGCACACCATAAAGGGTACCGCGAGGATGCTCTCCTATCCCACGATAGAAAAAATCTCGCACGGGCTTGAGGACGTGTACAAGGGGCTCCGAGAGGGCAAGTACCGGCTGAGCGACCGGATAGTGCAGCTGACATTCAGGACCTGCGACATCATCAAGGGCTGCCTGCAG
The DNA here is from genome assembly GCA_017450845.1 of Treponema sp. Classification (GTDB taxonomy): domain Bacteria; phylum Spirochaetota; class Spirochaetia; order Treponematales; family Treponemataceae; genus Treponema_D. The sequence continues at coordinate 12,970 of JAFSSU010000366.1, read as the reverse complement.
AGAATCCTCATGGACGAGGACGACGGCGTGGACACGGATGCCCTGATGGACGTGTATGCCAAGGCCTCGGAAGGGCTTTTCTTCTCGCTGGAGGATCTGGACAGCGGCGTGACGGAGCTGGTACAGGACGAGCCGCAGGAGGACCTGGGCAGCATCACCTCCATACGGATTCCGATCGAAAAGATAAACGCAATCCTCAAGTCCGTCGATGACATCATCACCAAGCAGTTCAGCTTCAAGAAGCAGCTGGACGACCTCTGCCAGCAGAGGCCCGACATGAGGATGGCGGACTTTCCCAACCAGATGAAGGAGGACGTGCTCAGGATAGAGCAGTCCGTCCTCGCCGCCCAGCACCAAATCCTGGACCTGAGGCTGCTCCCGCTGGACATAATACTGACCCCGCTCAAGAAGCAGATAGAGAGCGAGGCCATAAAGTCAGGCAAGGGGATAAAGCTTGACATACCCCCCGCGAGCTTCATGCTCGACAAATTCATCCTGGAAAGGCTCAGGGACATCCTGCTGCACCTGGTCAGGAACAGCATAGACCACGGCATAGAAAGCCGCGAGGAGCGCGCCGCCGCAGGCAAGGACGAGACCGGGCAGATTTCGGTCATAGCCCGGCAGATGTCAAACCACCTGCTCATACAGGTAAGCGACGACGGGCGGGGAATCAGCTGGGAAAAAATCCGCGAGAAAGCGATGCGCCTGTACCCGCTTGACGCGGAGAGCATAAAGAAGGAGAGCGAGAACGAGCTGCAGCAGTATCTCTACGCGCCGGGCTTCTCCACCCTGTCCACCCCCACCCTGCTGTCGGGAAGGGGCATGGGACTCGACATAGTGAGGAGCTCCGTCGAGTCCATCAAAGGCAGGATACGGCTCACGTCCAAGAAGAACGAGGGGACGACGTTCGAGCTGACGATACCGCTGACGGTCGCGACGCAGGAGGGGCTTTTCATCCGCTCGGGGGACATGAAGTTCATGCTCCCGGCGGAATACGTGCTGGAGCTTGTGGACAACGAGAACGTCCCCAAGACGATGATACAGGACCAGACTTTCATCAAGCTGGGAGACCGCCTTATCCCCGTCTACAACCTCTCGTCCATCCTCGGCTCGGGCAAAAGCGCCCCGTCCTTCCATATCGTCGTCGTGGAGTACCTGGAGAGCTGCATCGGCATCATGGTGGACTCCGTGGACCAGTACGAGAACCTGGTCATGAGCCCCCTGCCCAAAATCATGCAGAGCATGAGGAGCCTGCGCGGCATAGTCTTCGACGAGAACTATTCGATAATCCCGGTACTCAACATCCCGGACATCATCCAGCGGCTCAAGAAGCTCGTCGCCTACGACCTAAAGAAGTCCAGGGTCAAGGGAATGAAGAAGACATATTCGGTGCTGGTCGTCGATGACTCCTCCACCACGCGCGAGATAGAGGCGGCGATATTCGAAAGCTCGGGATACGCGGTGGAGACAGCCGTGGACGGGGTTGACGCGCTCAACAAGCTGAACGAGAAGCACATTGACGCGGTCATAACGGACATAGCAATGCCCCGTATGGACGGAATCATGCTCCTCAGCAACATCAGGAGGCAGGAGCAGTACAACGGCATGCCGGTCATCGTCGTCTCGGGCGCATACGACCCGGAGGCACGGAAGCAGTTCCTGGACGCGGGGGCGCAGGCCTTCATCGTCAAATCGGATTTCCAGAGGGGCAACCTGCTGCAGGCTGTCGAGGAGCTTTTGAATGTCAGATAAAGACGGGATAGCAAAGAAGAAAGTCCTTCTCGCCATATACTCCAAGGCGCAGACGGCATTCCTCAAGAAGAGTTTCGAGGAGGCGGGTTTCTCCGTCGTGACGGCAAACGACGGCATCCACGCGGTGCAGCAGGCGGCCGCCATACACCCTGACTGCGCCCTTGTCGGCACCGACCTGCCGGTAATCGACGCATACGCGTTCTCCAGGATAATAAAGAACACGGACTACCTCCGTGACATTGCGGTCGTCATAGGGACAGCCGACGACAACGAGAACTTCAGCTTCTGGACAAACAACTGCATGAGCGACGCCTCCTGCCCCCTCAGCACGGCGGGCAGCGGCAACATAATAAAGACGGTGCGGCAGGCTGCCGAGAAATACGAGGGCCTTAAAAAGGGCGGCAAAAAGAGCCTGAACTCATCCGTGTCCTTCATAAAGCTGCTCGGCGACGCATACGACAAGGAGCTGTACGGCCTGTACGTCACCCGGGAGGCATACCGGATAGAGTCCCAGCGATATGAGCTCAAGTCTCTCGTGCAGGCGATGAGGGAGACGCTCAGGAGCATAATAGACTTCGACGCGTTCTCTCTCATCCTCAAGGCAGAGCAGCTGGTCGAGATTTTCCTCTTCTCCGGGGAGCTCGGGCCGGATGAGACGGAGGACTTCAAGCAGATAGCGAGAACGGACTTCGACGCAAGGAGCAGGACGATCGGCGGCAACAACTGGCAGAAGTCCCAGAAGCTGGAGGAAAAGTTCACGCCCCTGCACGAGGACAAAGACAAGAACCACAAGATACGCAGCTACGAGAAGTTCCCTCTCGGGGACGATGACGAGGACGACGGCCCGGCCGGCGACGGGCTGATCTACACCGCCCACATGGGTCTCTGCAAGGACCGCCTGTCCAACAAGAGGACAAGGGAGAGAATAGGAGAATTCATCAGCATATACGCGCCCATCATAGCGAAGACCGTGGAGTTCAACCAGATCGCGGAGGCCGAGCGGAGGGTGGAGAAAGCCTTCTCCCGCTTCCTGCCCCCGTCGGTCATCAAGGGCATCATCAAGGACGAGAACTCCTTCGGCGAGAGCGCGGGGGAGAAGCGCCAGGTCGCAATACTGATGGCGGACATACGAAACTTCACCGCGATAAGCGAGAAGAACAGCCCTGAGGATGTCATCACCTTCCTGAACATGTTCTTCGCCAAGATGGGAAAGATAATCATGGCCCACGGCGGTACGATAGACAAATTCATGGGAGATGCGGTGATGGCCCTCTTCGGTGCGCCGGAGAGCTACATATACAACGGGAACAGGGCCGCCAACGCCGCGCTCGTGATGAGCCAGGCCGCCAAGGAGATGGACACAAGCATCCTGAACATGGCGGGCAAAGAGTTCAGGATAGGCATAGGCATAAACTACGGCACGCCGATCGTCGGTGCCCTCGGCAGCGAGGAGAAGAAGGAGTACACGGTCATAGGCGACGACGTGAACCTCGCATCGCGCGTGGAGAGCCTGACCAAGCTCTACGGGGCGGACATCATCATCACGGAGAGCGTCAAGAAAGACATAGACGCAGTCAGGGAGGCCGTGAGGGAGAAGGAGCTGCCCGGGACCGAGGAAGGCTCCATCCCGCACCTTATCCGCCACATAGACAACGTGAAGGTCAAGGGAAAGACCCATGCGGTCAGGATATACGAGATAAGCGCGGACCAGCACAAATACTCGGAGAGCTTCCTGGACAACTACCGGAAGGGGCTGAACCAGTACGAGAACGGGAACTTCAAGACGGCGGGGGAGTACTTCACGCTGGCGAACAAGGAGCGGCCCGATGACAAGGCGGCCGGGGAGCTGCTCGACAGGTGCAGGAAGTTCTTCATCGACAAACCCAAGGACTGGGACGGCGCGATTGCGCTGACAAGGAAATGACGGGGGGTCAGGAAACATGAAAAAATTCGGATCGTTCAAAAGCCGCATAGCAAGGGCAGGCGTGCTCCCGGACGTAATAATGGTAATCCTGGCTGCCCTGATGCTCTTCTACTTCTCCGGGATAATCCAGGGCGGACAGGCCAGCGCATTCGAGGTCGGGGCCGTGGCCGTCCTGATCGTGTTCGTGAATGCCGTGCTCCTCGCCCCCATCATGGACAGGATTATGACGGCGGACCTTGCCAAGAAGCTTGACTACGAGGCGAGCGGCAAGGCCAGCCCCGACGTAAGGATGTCCATAATCAAGCAGCTGATGATATACCCCCTCGTGTCGGCGTTAGCATTCGGTCTCCTGTACGTGGCCGACGAGCTGCTGCTTATCGGCATATTGAAATTCGCCTTCAAGATAGATACCCCCACGCTGGTATTCATAGCCCTGGGCATCTTCCACGCCATCCTCATAGAGGCGATATCACGCTACATCTTCATCGAGACGATCTGCTCCGACGTAACAAAGGAGCAGCTCCAGAAGGAGATTGTCCCTGAGCAGGTGCACCAGTACCGCTTCTTCGGCCTGCCCCTCTACGTGCGTGTGTTCTTCCACATAATCTTCCCCTTCGTATCCTCGACCGCGACCCAGATTGGCTTGCAGTACCGGGCCATAATGGGCAAGTACCACCTGGCCCACCTGTCATTCAAGATGGGAATGCTGCTCTTGGTCAGCATGGCCATCTACCTCTTTTTGTCGGGCTTCTTCTTCCACCATATCTACACGACGATACGGCAGTCCGTCACCCTGCTTGAGGGACTGAGCTCCGGCTCCCAGCAGAAGGACTCCTATATCCCGACCGACCTGGGCTACGAGCTGGAACTGAACAACTTCCTGATTAACGAGCTTCTGGCATACCTGGAGAGCATCGCGCGGACATTCAGGGAGGCGAGCAAGAACATCCTCGCCTCCACGTCGCAGCTGGCGGACGTCGCGGCGAAGAACTCCGAGATAACGCTGAACGAGCGGGCCGGCGTGACCGAATGCCTCGCCATCATGGAAGAAAGAAGGAAAACATTCGCCTCGGTGACGGAGCGGGTCTCCAACATAAAGCAGTCCGCCGAGAGGACGATGGCCTACGTCGGCAAGAGCAGCGAGCTCCTCAAAGAGGAAATCGAGAAGATGGGCGAGATTACCGAGCTGAACCTGGAGACCATCAGCAAGATAAAGAAGCTCAGCGAGAAGATAGACGCGGTCAAGAAGACCATCGCGACGATCAACGCCCTGGCCGAACGAAACAAGATGATAGCCTTCAACGCGGAGCTCAAGGCGAGCAGCACCGGGGAGGCCGGAAAGAACTTCCATATAATCGCGAACGAGCTCCGCCGCCTGGTCTCAACGATAACCAGCTCCACCCAGGAGATACAGGGCAACATCAGGGACATACAGGAAACGGCGGACAACCTCATCATCTCCAGCGAGGGCGGAACGCAGAAAATCAGGGACGGCTCCTCGTCATTCTCCCGGCTGGAGGAGAAGTTCCAGGAGCTCTCTGTCTCAAGCACCGTGACCTCAGAGAGCGCGGAGGACATGCAGGACGAGATGAAGGAGCAGTACGAGTCCTTCCTGCAGATATATGAGAGCCTGGACCAGATGGGAATGAGCCTTGGCGAATTCGACAAGACGACAAAGGCGATGAACAGCTCCAGCACAAGGCTCAAGGAGACAGCACAGAAGCTCAGCACGATAAACGAGCAGAGGATTTCGGAGGTGTAAAGATGGCAAAGGCAATGAAAAAACTGAGCTTCGACAAGAAAGTGTTCCGTTCTCTCATCCCCTACACCCTCATAGGCGTGGTGTTCGTCCTCCTGTATTCGATGAGCTTCGTCCGCTTCCACAAGAGCGACCTGCTCCCGGCGGCAGGGCTGACAGCCCTCTTCGCGGCATTCGGCCAGCTCATCCTGGGGCCGGTATGCCACCGGCTGTCCATCTCCAGGCTTTCGGAGAAGATGGAGTACTATGCCTCGGGCCAGATGGACATAAAGGAAAGGACTGACCTCATAAAGGAACTGATGCGATTCCCCCTGCGCAAGGCCGCCTGGACAGAGCTGATTTTCCTCTCCTGCACGATCGGAGTCAGCTTCGCCTTCCATGCGCTGACGGATTTCTCCTTGCGCTACACATACCTCTTTCTTATAGTCTCTACCCTATCCACGTATATCGGGTTCATCTTCTCGCTGGACAACACGCAGAAGCTGTGCAGCGCGGAAGCGGAGAAGATTGCGGAGGAAGGCGTTGACACAGAGACCGTGGACAAAGAGCATTTCTTCGGGCTGTCGCTTTTCAGCCTGTTCACGCTCTATGTCTTCATCCCCATGGTGCTGTGCTCGGTGTTCACGCTGCTGTCGGTCATATTCCTCAAGCAGCCAAGGAAGCTTATCCTGATTTCCATAACGAACATCCTCATCATAAGCAGCATGACGCTGCTCTTCTTCCGGAGGATAAAGAAAAACTCATGGACGATGGAGCGGGCCTTGTTCGACCTGATGAGGACGAGCGGGGGCTCGGCCAAAAGCTTCCCGACGGACTTCGCCTCGGAAATGTCTTACTTCGCCTACCTGTTCAACAAGACGATACTGCTTTTCCGCGGGCTCATAAACGACATGTCCCAGGTGAACACCGACATAAACGAATCCACCGTCGCGCTCTCGACGATATCCACGGAGACTGCGAGCACGTCTACCGAACAGTACTCCACGTCCAACGAGATACTTGCGACGATGAAAGGGCTCAACGCCAGCCTGTCCGAAGTCGAGTCCAAGGCAGACGAGGTCCTCAAGGTGGCCAGGACCACGTCAGAGCAGGTCAACGGCAACTTCGAGACCCTCCGGCAGAACAGCGACATGATGAAGGACATAAAGGAGTCAAACGGCGAGACGATAAACGGAATCCAGAGCCTGTCCAACAAGATAAGCAACATACAGGACATCGTGAACCTGATAACGACCGTCACCGCCCAGACCAAGATAATCGCTTTCAACGCCGAGCTCGAGGCAAACAGTATAGGAACGGAAGGGGCGGATTTCCAGAACGTCGCCACGGACATCCGCGCGCTCGCCGACTCCACGATAAAGCTGACCAACGAAATCCAGGACAGCATACACGACATAAACAAATCCAAGGACAACCTGATAACGACGGGCAAGGACTTCATACAGCGGATAAACGAGGGGAGCTTCATTTCAGATCAGCTGGAGCAGAACTTCTACAACATCCAGCGTGCGGCATCCGAAACAGCTGACGAGGCGCAGGACATCCAGCAGTCCGTGCCGGAACAGATACTCTCGTTCAGGCAGATAGAGGGAGCCCTGCAGGACATAAACAGCAGGCTGAACGTACTGAACGACTCCACGCACAAGATCTCACTTTCTATAGACAAGCTGAAAGTAGAGTCCGGCAACCTCGCGACGATGATGCTGAACATGGAAGGGGGTATATAAGATGAACCTGGAGAAAAAGATTATACTGGACAGCTACCTGACGGATTTTGTCTCGCTCGCCCTTATTCTCTTCTATTCCCTTTTCAGCGCGAGGATTCCTTTGTCCGAGGTTATCCTCATACTGAGATTCGTCATCCCTGTCCAGCTCTCGTTCATACTGCTGGCAGGTCCTGTCACCAGCCACCTGGCATGCAGGGCCGCATCCAGGGGCATGGAGGAGGCCGACAGGGGACGGGGCGATGACAAGAGCAGGACCGAGCTGCTTGCCGAGCTGAACAGGCTGCCCAAGCTCGCCCTGTTCTCCACCGCGGCATATTTTCTGGCGGGCTTCCTTACCGCATTCTACTTCGTGAAAGGAGCCTTTCACCTGAGCTTCCCTACCCTCTTCACGATTCTCATCGAGTGGATATGCGGCTCATACTTCGCGGGGCTCATCTCCTACAGCTTCAGGCACAAGCGATGCGAAGCCTGCGCCAAGAAAATCACCCGCGCCGGGATAAACCAGAGGCTTGTCACGGTACGGAGGCACTTCGGCTTCTCGCTCCGCACGCAGATACGCTTCTACATCTTCATCCCGCTCGTGCTGACGACGCTTGTGACGCTGACCCTCTACTTCTTCACCCTTCCGGAGAACCAGAAGGCGTTCAGCTCCATGATGCGCGAGATGGCAACGAGCGAGGGCATCGGGCTCATATCTCAGAATCCAGTCTCCCCCCCTCCCCTGTCAGAGCGGCTCCGGGAAGCCTCATCCCTTCCGGCGGGGGCACGGGCGTTCTCAGGCATGAGGGGGCTGTGGGGCTGGAGGATAAAATGCACCGCCCTCTTCAACGCGGCGATCATGTGCATACAGATACTTATCTTCTACCTGAACTTCATGTCCAAGAACGGCAAGTCCATCCGCGGCCTTGAGGGGCTCCGGGACTCGCACTTCAAGGAAGCGAGCGCCCTGACCAGTGACCTCGGCGACGAGCTTTCCTACAACATATACATGATAAACAGCCTCATACAGAAATTCCAGTCGATGATATCCAACTCCCTTGCGACCGCCCGGATGATAACGGAGTCATCCGCCGCGCTGATCAAAATCTCGGATGAGACGGAGAAAAACGCGGGCAGCCAGTCGTCCAAGACGAGCGACATCATATCCGGCATGGAAGAGAACAAAAGGCTTTCCATGCAGATTGACTCGCTGGCAGGCGAGGTCGCGGAATCCGCGCAGGCGACTTCCAGCGACATGGACTCAAGCGCCCAGATAATGCAGAAAACCCTGTCCAACATGCAGGCCATCGGCAGCTCCAACGAGTCCACCCTGAGCAGCATAAAGGAGCTGGAGCAGAAGGTCGCATCCATCTGGGAAATCGTCAACCTGATAAATTCGATTGCCGAGCAGACCAAGATAATCGCCTTCAACACGGAGCTGGAGTCCGCGGGAACAAGCGATGAGGAAAAGAGCTTCCTCAACGTTGCCCTTGAGACCAGGCGGCTTGCCAACAGCATCGCCGACGCAACGCGGGAAATCAAGGACTACATCCGGCAGATGGAGGCGACCGAGGAGCAGTTGCAGGAACACTCGGCATCCAATACGGATGAGATAAACCGGGGGCTGGAGCTTTCCCGCTCCATCGAGCGCTCATTCTACGGGGTAAACGAGCTTTCCACGCAGAACGCGGCCGCGACCCAGGAAATAAAGGACCTGATAAAAAACCAGACGGTCTCCTTCGAGCAGATACAGGAGACTCTCATCCAGATTGGCGCGGGCATACGGAACTTCACCCTGTCGGCATCTTCCCTGGTCAATGCCTCCGGGGAACTGAACGCGAGCGCGCAGAAACTGAGCATGGAGGGACGGCAATGAGACTGAGAAGAAAAGCGAGGGAGACTGACGGCATTCCCTTCGACAAGAAGATATACAAGAGGGGTATAGTACCGAATTTGGTCTGTGCCCTACTGATTTTCATGTATTCCGTCCTCTTCCTGATGATAAAGCCGGGGCAGCTCCCCTGGGCTTTGCTGGCGGCGGCGGTAATAACGCTGGCGGCGGAATTCATAATCTCGCCGATAACGAATGTCATCCTGACCAAGAAGATAACCAAGGACGTGCAGGACTGGGAGAACGGCAAGCTGTCCGACGAGAAGGAAAGGACGGCACTGTACCTGGAGATAGCGGAATTCCCGAACAAAAAGGCCGTACAGACCTTCCTCTTCTTCTTTATCTGCGCCATGCTGCTCGCGCTCAGCTACCGATTCGTCCCCGGGCTCAGGTTCAAGTGGATCGTGATAACGTTCTCTTTCATCGGCTGCGTCTTCGGCGGCTACTCGGCGGCAATAATCGCCCAGAGTTACTCCGAGGAGGTTTGCGGAAGCTACGCGAAGCAGCTCGTCAAGGAAGGGCTCGATGTCTCGGTCACCGCGGACAGGAAGTATTTCGGCATGACGCTGGGGGTGCGCTGCGTCATCTACCTGATCGTACCCGTCATCTACATGGCGGTCCTCGCCTACATGATGACACAGCAGTACTCCGCGAGCTACATCACGAACGACGTGGACCGTTTCAGCATCATTGCCCGCAACATCGTCATAACGATAGTGAACGCCGCCTACTACCTGAAGCTCTGCTCCCTCGTCAAGAACAAGCTCTGCGACTACGCGGACGAAATGGGCGAGAGGCTCGAGGAAATCCTCACTGACAAGGCCCCTGACTTTTACATAGAGACAAACCTTTTTGACTCGCTCCAGTACAGCAACCACCTTGTCAACGAAAGCTCCCGTGGCTTCACGAGCCTCATCTCGCACATGAAGTCCATCAGCTCAGGGATACTGGAGACCTCCAACAACCTGGCGGCAATATCCAAGGAGCTTCAGGCGACGGCAAACGAGCAGAACACCAGCGTCACCGAGATAAACACCACGGTCCACGAGATGAACTCCAGGATACAGAGCATAAAGGAGAAAGTGGAGGCCGTCGCCTCCAGCTGCGAGACAATGGACATCCAGATGTTCTCGTCCCTGGGCGAAGTAAAAGAGAACATGGAGCAGATAGGCAGGATAGGCGAGTCCAACAGGAAGATAATGACCTGCGTGGAGGGCCTTGCAAGGCAGGCCAACAGCATTGACGAGGTGATGAACCTGATCGAGGACATAGCGAGCCAGACAAGGATAATCGCCTTCAACGCGGAGCTTGAGGCGGTCGGCGCGGGCAAGGCGGGCAAGAATTTCCACATCGTCTCGTCGGAGATAAAGCGGCTCGCGGACTCCGTGGTGGACAGCACCAAGGAAATCCAGCGTCACATCAAGGACCTGAAGGACGCGTCGGCCACGCTCGCCTCCTCCGCCCGGAACACGACCCAGCTGATAGAGAAGGAGACAGAGATGTCCCGGGAACTGGAGAAGCACCTTCAGGGCATAAAGACGGCGGCCGAGAAGAATTCCGGACGTGCCGGGGAGATACGGGCAAACATAGAGACTCAGTCCGCCTCATTCGAGGAAATCGCAAGCAAGCTCAGCCAGATAAACGAGAGCATAGCAAGCTTCACCGTCTCCACCGCGGAGATAAACAGCGCGGCAAGCCAGATTCAGGCGGCCTCGGCAGACCTGGACAGCATGGCCTAGCCCGGTCAGCATCCCCTCCCCCGTAAAAAAAGCCCGGCTGAATGCCGGGCTTTTTTGCATGTCCTGAAGACTAGCGCTTCTGCTGGTCCTCAAGGGCATCGATGTAGGACAGGTTCAGCCTGCCCATCTTGTCAACCTCAAGCAGCTTGACGGGAATGACCTGACCTTCCTTGAGCACGTCCGTAACCCGCTCGACGCGGCCACGGGACAGCTTGGAGATGTGGCAGAGACCTTCCTTTCCGGGAAGAATCTCGACGAAGGCACCGAAGTCCATGATCCGCTTGACCGTTCCCTGATAGACAGTTCCGGGCTCCGGATCCTCGCAGATAGCCTTGACGGCTCCCTTCGCGTCATCGGCGGCCTTGCCGGTCTTTCCGTAAATCGTGACGGTTCCGTCGTCGTCCGTGTTGATCGTGACACCGAACTGGGCACAGAGGGCCTTGACGTTCTTTCCGCCGGGACCGATGAGGGCACCAATCTTGTCCACCGGAATCTTCAGGCTGACAATCTTGGGGGCAAATGTCGACACGGGCTGCGGCTTGTTGATGCACTTCTCCATGATGTCAAGGATGTGGTTGCGTCCGCGCCTGGCCTGCTCAAGGGCCTTCTTCATGATTTCCATGGAGACACCGGCAATCTTGATGTCCATCTGGAAGCCGGTGATTCCGTCGCGGGTACCGGCAACCTTGAAGTCCATGTCGCCCAGGTGATCCTCCTCACCGAGGATGTCGCTCAGGATGGCGTACTTCTTGTACTGGGGACCATCGGTAATCAGTCCCATCGCGATACCGGCGACCATCTTCTTCATCGGGACACCGGCGGCGAGCAGGGAGAGACAGCCGCCGCAGGTCGAGGCCTGTGACGAGGAGCCGTTGGACTCCATAATCTCCGAGACAACGCGGATAGTATAGGGGAACTCCTCCCTGCTCGGCACCATCGGGGCAAGGGAGCGGCGGGCAAGGTTGCCGTGGCCGATCTCGCGGCGGCCGGTCGTGAGCTTTCCGACCTCGCCGACAGAATAGGGCGGGAAGTTGTAGTGCAGGATAAAGTGCTCACTCCTGTTTCCCTCAATGTCGTCGAACTCCTGCTCGTCCATCGCGGTTCCGAGCGTCGTGACGGCCAGGGACTGGGTCTCGCCGCGGGTAAACAATGCGCTTCCGTGCGGCCGGGGCAGGACGTTGACCTCGCAGGTTATCGGGCGGATATCCTCCGTGCCGCGTCCGTCAATGCGGAGCCCCTTCTCAAGGATGCTCGAGCGGAGGAGCCTGTACTGTATGTCATCGAAGAGCTTGGAATAGAGGTTCGCCTGGACGGGGTCGGCAAGCTGCTCGGCGTAGTTCGCCGCAATCTGCTTCTTGACGGCCTCGACGGCATTGCCACGGGCAAGCTTGCCCTTCTGGAAGCAGGCCTGCTGCATGAGCGGGGTCGCCTCCGCCTCAATCTTGTCGGCGTTCTCAAGCTTGACGTCGAGCGGGGCGAGCGGCAGCTTCTCCTTGCCGGCGAGCTTCTGGAGCTCCTCCTGCAAAAGGCACATGTCGCGGATGAAGTCCTGGGCCTTTGCGAGAGCACCGAGCATCACGTCCTCGGTCGCCTCGTTGGCACCGCCCTCGACCATCGTGAAGCCGTCCTTGGTTCCGGCGACGACAATCTCCAGGGCGGCCTTCTTGAGCTGCTCGTAGGTCGGGTTCAGCACGTAGTCGCCGTCAATGTAGGCGACGCGGACACCGGCGACGGGCCCGTGGAAGGGGATGTCGCTTATCGTGACCGCAGCGGAAGCGGCAATGACCGCAAGGATGTCCGGCGGGTTCACGCCGTCGGCAGACACGCAGGTGGGGACAATCTGAATCTCGCGCCCGAAGCTCGGCTCAAAGAGCGGCCTCATGGGGCGGTCAATCAGGCGGCTGACAAGAATCTCCTTGTCCTTCGGCCTTCCTTCCCTCTTGACGAAGCCGCCGGGAATCTTACCCGCGGCATAGAATTTCTCGTTGTAGTCAACGGTGACGGGAACGAAGTCCATTCCCTCGGTGACAGAACTTGACGCACAGACCGTCGCTATGACGACCGTCCCGCCGAACTGGGCGTAGACGCAGCCGTTGGCCTGCTTGCCAATCTTGCCGGTCTCAAGGATCAGCTCACCGTTTCCGATTTTCTTTGTTACTCTCTGTACCATTCTTTCCTTTCTTTCCTTTCTTTCTTCTT
>JAFSSU010000365.1 GCA_017450845.1 Treponema sp. | reverse complement strand
TCCCTGCTCGACGACATCGTGACCCTCTTCGGGCGGGAGCTCTTTCCCGGCTACAACGTCAGGGAGTCGATGGTCTTCAAGCTGGCGCGGGACGCTGACTTTGCCGTGGACGAGGAGGCGGGCGACCAGTTCATACAGGCGATGAAGGAGGTGCTGGTCAAGCGGCAGTCATCCTTCCCGGTCTGCCTCCAGGCAAACTCCACGAGCAAGAAGCTCCTGTCCCTGATGAAGGACAAGCTCTCGCTGGAGGAAGGCGACGTGTACCGGGTGGACGGCATAATCGACCCCGCGTCGCTGTCGGAGCTGTCGGGCAACGACGAGGCAGCCCGCCTTTCCTACCCGGACTGGCCGCACTTCTACCCCGACTCCCTGCCCGAGGAGGGCAGCTACTGGAATACCTTCCGCCAGAAGGACATCCTGCTCAACGTCCCCTACGAGAGCTACGACCCGGTCGTCCGCTTCGTGCAGGACGCGGCTGTGGACAGCCAGGTGCTCGCCATCAAGATGACCCTCTACCGGACGGGCAGCAACTCTCCCATCGTGCAGGCCCTCAAGCGGGCCTCGGTCAACGGCAAGTCCGTCACCGTCTTCGTGGAGCTCAAGGCGAGATTCGACGAGCAGCGAAATATCTCCTGGGCGGAGGAGCTTGAGGACGCGGGGGCGACCGTCATCTACGGCATGGTCAACCTGAAGGTCCACGCAAAGATCTGCCTGGTCATCCGCAAGGAGAGCGACGGCATCCGCCGCTACCTGCACCTGAGCACGGGCAACTACAACCCCAAGACCGCCCGCCTCTACCAGGACTTCTCCATCTTCACGAGCAACCCGGACCTCGCGCTGGACGCGACCCTCTTCTTCAACGTCGTCTCGGGCTACAGCATCGTCCAGTCCATGCACTCGCTCTGCATGGCACCGGTCAGCATCAAGGCCCGGCTCATAGAGATGATCGACCGGGAGATAATTGACAGCAACCCGGACAATCCCGGGCTCATCATCGCCAAGATGAACAGCCTCTGCCACGACGAGATAATCGAGAAGCTCTACGAGGCGAGCTCGAAGGGTGTCCGCGTCATGCTGAACATCCGCGGCATCTGCACCCTGATCCCGGGCGTGAAGGGGATGAGCGAGAACATAGAGGTCTCAAGCGTCGTTGGCCGCTACCTGGAGCACTCCCGCATCTTCTACTTCAGGAACAGCAGGGGCAACGAGGAGCTGTACCTGAGCAGCGCGGACTGGATGGTGAGGAACCTGGACAAGAGGATAGAGCTGATGTTCCCCGTGCTGGACAAGGAGGTTTTCGCGGAGGTCAAGGAAGCCCTCATGCTTTACTTCGCGGACAACACGCACCGGCACGTGCTCGGCAAGGACGGCCGCTGGAAAGCGCTCAAGCCCGCGCCCGGCGAGGCGGCGGTCAGCGTGCAGGAGGAGCTGCAGCAGAAATACGCCCGCCGTGACGAGGCGCGTAGGTCCCAGCCGACGCTGGAGTTCGTCGTAAGAAGGAAGAACTAGAGGAATAAGAGGAGCGTTGCCTACGAAGTCATCCTAAAGAATCGTGCAAAAACAGACAAACTATCTGTTTTCTATAAGAATCCCTTTGATGAAGGAAAAGTGTTTGTCAGCTGTCACGACAGTCAAGCCATAAGCCATCGCGCAGGCAGTAATCCACATATCATTCTCTGGAATCGGATGACCGTCGGTTTTCAATTGGGCTTTGATTTTTGCATAAAAAGGAGCCACGACGGAATCCGGTTTTATTTCTTCTAGTTCTTTGCAGAAGTTAAAATATATAGAGGCATTTTCATCTTTTAATTGGGAACATTCTGCTCCAAAAAGAAGTTCTCCGAGCGTAATTGAAGAAAAATACAGGTTCTCTTCGTCAAAAATTTCATCGAGGTTGCCTTCATCCTTTATGTAGCGGATAATCACGTTTGTGTCGACAAGCTTACCAGTCATTCAAATCCACCTTACGACCGTCTTCCACGGCCTTGGCAACCAAATCTGAATCTGACTTGTTTATCTTTCCGACATATTTCTTCAGGTTTCGCTTCGGCGGCTCAAACTCGTCGAGAAACGTTATGATTACCCGCTGATTCGGCTTCACCGTCACGGAGTCGTCTGTTATGTAGTTTTGACCGTCATAATAAGCTTTTACAGCCAGCATTTTTCTACCTCCGTAAACCATTATACCACAGCTCCGGGATTTTGTCAGCGTCGTTGTGGAGTTCTGACTGAAGAGCAGGGGGAAGCCGCCGGGAGAGCCAGAATCTCCCGGTCGGATGCGATGATTGGGAACGGGACAGGTGGAGGCTTCCGCTTGCGCAGTGGGGGGAGGCAGGGTCTGTACCTGCCTGAATACTACTGTCTCAGTGCAACTCGTCCCGCCACTTCTGAAGTTGTTCCGTCTCCCGTTTTGTTTCTGCGTCCATGTCGGCTTTGAGAGCATCGTAGTACGACTTGAGCGGAAGGTTCTTCTTTACCTGCTGTTCAATCTGTTCTTTCTTCTTACAATATCCGAATTCAGAACGGGGAATTCATATCCCTTTTCCGCCAAAAAATCAATAAAATCTTTATCTATACAAGCCCCTTCTAATAAGAGAATTGTTTCAGCGTCTTCGTTGGCTTTTTTCATATCCTCTAAAGAGTCATAGCGATGAAGACAGCTATATTTCGCCTTATCCTTACTTCCTGCATACACAACACGGACTGTACTGTTATGCATGGTTATTTCAGTTGTTTTTCGTTTCCCGTTTGATGTCCATATGCATACACACGAGGCAACTGTAATTAATACAACTACTATTATCGCAATGGCTTTTTCAGCTGTTCCCATCTCGCAACCTCCAAAATACAGAAATATACACAGCAACGTAAGTAAAAATAACATTGCAAGAAATGCTGTAATCGGTATGCTATTACTCTCCGACATTACTTTCTCCATATTCCTTTATGTCAAATTCTACCGAGCCTGTGTCATTGCTATTGCCTTTCACCTGATTCACGTAAACCAGAATAGCGGTTGCCGTGAAAATCATAAACACGGCAGAAACAGCCATCGCCACAAGCCCCGTAAGCTTCAGCGTTTTTCCGATGAAGTTGATACATTCGAACATGAAAAGTCCGTATGCGCATACACTCAGAACCCATCCTGCTGTTATGTTTATGGCAGAAACGGAAAAAGAGGCATCCGCACGGTAGGTCTTGTAAAGGGGCCGGTAATGTCATCTTCCAGCAAGTCCAGATGGTTCTCCCAGTTCTCCTGCCAGTGTTTGGAGCCTTTGCTTGCCAGAAGCCACGACACGCAGAAGAACAAGCCCAACGCACTCAAGATGACGAGGGGCAGTGAACCGTGAAATCTTTCGCCTGTACATTCGTTACAATAGAATTCCTTGAGAGCGTTGAAGTACGCCATGTATATTGCAGTTATGAAGCCCCAGAAGTAAAGGGTCCTTTGCCAGTATTTGTCTATCTCAAACTTCCGTATGTCCGATGCGACGGTATATGCCGACAGGTGCTTGGAGCCGTGCAGGGCATCGAGAAAATCCTGTTCGACTTTTACGGTGTAGCAGTCATTGCCGCCCTTGTTTACGGTGACGGTGAATTCTGTCTTTGCCGCATTGCTGGAAGGAATTCCTATCCGCTTTTCGTATTCCGCGGGAGAAATTTTCCTTCTGTTCCAGTTGAAGCTTATCATTCCCGAGTTTATCCTTCTATGCTATGAATTGTCCGATGAAGATATAATAGACGGCGTAGATTACAAATAGTATTGTGGCGAACAAAACAGAGACAATCTCGCTGAGTACAATCGAACCTGCAGTCATGCGAGTTTGTTTTCTTGCAAAGAACTTATATATCTTTGAAGAAAGCACATAAGCAATGCATGTTGGAAAAGGAGATAGCAAGGCTGTAACGAACAGCCTGCTGTTAGGGATACTAAGCCAATACGGATTAGTCACCAGCTCCGCTATGAGAAGTACAAGCAGAATCTTTGACATTTTTGTCTTGCATTCTTTGCCGGGCTCACTTGATTGAGGTCGTTCAGCTGTTACGGAAGGATTTCCCTCTGTCTCAGCCACGACAGCCGAGACAGTTCCTTCCGCCGTGGCAGAAGCCTCTGTCACGGCGGGTTTTACATCTTCCACAGGTTCTTCTGCCTTGCCCTGTTCCTGTATCTCAACAGGGTTCGACTCTTCCGCTGATTCGCTTGTGTTTTCTCCCTCAGTGGGCGATTCAGCCTGTTTCACCTCATCAGCTCCCGTTTTCTTCCCGCACTTGGGGCAGAAGACGGAGTCATCGTCCAGTTTGTTACCGCAGTATATGCAAAACATCGTTTACCTCCCTATTCACTTCGCACCGTGCTTTTGCAGGGCAGATACCGTCAGAACCGCCACAAACAGGGTAAAACGCCCCTTTTCTACTATCAATATCTACCTCCGCTCATCAAAGCAGTCTTATCATATCCTTTTCAGGCGGGCAAAAAGTCGCCTGCCGGGCGACTTTTTGCGTTTTCCGCACATTTTTTTGAACCATATAGGCAGTTATGGACTACGCAGAGATAGGTCAGAGGATAAAAAAGTATAGGAAGGTAAGAAACATTTCCCAGGAACAGCTTGCGGAAATGGTGAATATCTCCGCGACTCACATGAGCCATATAGAAACGGGCGTGACCAAGCTGAGCCTGCAAGTCCTTGTCGATATATCCGTAGCCTTGGACACTTCCACCGACAGCCTCCTTTTTGCCCCCAAGTCCCTGTCCCGAGAGGAGCTTTCGGCTACGGTGATGCAGGCCGACGACCGTCAGCTGGACTTCCTGAGCCGGATGGTCTCCTGCATGAAAGCCTGTCTGTAGGGAACTTCAAAGGAGCTGAGTTTTCCCTTGAAGCTGCGCTGGTTCAAGAACGGTGATAGAGGCAAGGAATTTCTTTCATTCAAGTATTTTGACAGCACCGAGGGGCGCAACCGCCTGTTCTATCCTGACTGGCTGGTAGAGCTTGACGACAGTCTGGCCAGGTGCTCCATGAAGGCGGCCTTGTTCTCCTGCGGTGTTGTCGTGGGGCGGCCCAGGTCGTCCCTGGCGCCTATGGCGCACTTGGCCTCGATCAGGGTCAGCTGCTTGCCGGCCTTAGCCTTCTCAAGCTCCCGGTCCAGGGCCTCGAAGTCCGGGACGGAGACGGCGGACGGGTAGCCGCATGCGAGGGCGACATCCTTCAGGCTCAGGGCGGACGCGACGGTGGGCTGGCCGCCGACGCTCTCGTGAGCCCCGTTGTTTATCACGACGTGGACGAGGTTCTGCGGCCGGCAGCTGGCTATGACTGGCAGGGCACCCAGGTGCATCAGGGCGGCACCGTCACCGTCAACGCACCACACTTTCCTTTCGGGCTTGCTCAGGGCGATTCCCAGCGCGATTGAGGAGCTGTGCCCCATGGAGCCGACGGTCAGGAAGTCACGCTCGTGCCTCTGCCCAGCGGCTTCCCGGGCCTCGAACAGCTCCCGGCTTGCCTTGCCTGTCGTGGAGACGATCGGGTCGTCCCCGCTGTATTTGATGATGTGGCGGATTATGTCTTCCCGCCTCATCGGGTTGTCGTTCTTGTATCCGGTTTTCCCCGAGTATGACAGGGCTCCCTTCCGCACGACTATGGCGACATCTTTCCCCTGCGAGAGGAGGGGGCGGAACTCTGCCATCTTCTCTTCCAGCTGCTCCGGGCTCGTCTCCTTTCCGAGGACAAAGTAGGGAACCCCCATGTCCTCAAGCAGGCGGAGGGTCACTTCGCCCTGGTAAACGTGCTGGGGCTCGTCCTTCACTCCCGGCTCCCCACGCCAGCCGATGACGAGGATTTCCGGTATCGCGTAGACCTTCTCGTTGAGCAGGGAGGCGAGGGGGTTGATGACGTTGCCTTCCCCCGAGTTCTGCATGTAGACGACAGGAACCTTGCCTGTTGCGAGGTGGTAGCCTGCGGCGATGGCGGCGCAGTTCCCCTCGTTGGCGGCGATGATGTGGTGCTTCCCGTCTATGCCGTAGCTGCCCATCAGGTAGTCGCACAGGGCCTTGAGCTGTGAGTCCGGCACTCCGGCAAAGAAGTCCGCGCCGAGCGCGGCGACAAAATCCTCGACTTTCATATTGTATCCGTCCCCTGTCCTTATTTTTTCCGCGACATGAAGTAGAGCGAGGCGAGCACGAACATCGCCACGTAGGTGAACACCGCGGTCGGGAACGCAGCCGCCTTGAACACGCCGACAATCACGTAGTTCAGCACCTCGTAGAGGTAGAAGGCCATCTCCGAGGCGAAGAACATGATGACGCCGAATATGATTATGGCAAGCAGCCATGAAGTC
Source organism: Treponema sp. (assembly GCA_017450845.1). Lineage (GTDB taxonomy): Bacteria > Spirochaetota > Spirochaetia > Treponematales > Treponemataceae > Treponema_D. Next base: position 19,396 of record JAFSSU010000365.1, on the reverse strand, counting down.
CTGAACAGGGCCTTTGAGTTCTCGATCCGGTAGTTCCAGCCCCATGCGGCCGCGAATATGAACAGGATGAGCACGAACAGGGGGTACAGGCAGCGGGTCAGCAGGGTCTGGAAAAAGCTTTCCTTGGCGTATCCGTATTCCTGCGCATTCTTGATGAAGTGCATCAGGGAGAGGATCGTCATCGTCTCCGCGCCTGCGGATGCCCGGTCTATGGAGCAGAAGTCCCCGTAATCCATCGGGAGACGCATCGTATAGGTGTTGCGCCGTATCATGTAGGGGGACACGCCTTTGGGCGCGGAGCCGCTTGTCGCCGTCATTCCTGCCTCGTCCATGATCTTCTGGGGCAGGGTGGTCTCGCTGTCCTTGTAGACCGGGCGGCTGGCGTTCCCCTCGGTCTCGCGGTCCACGGCCATCATCATCAGGAAGGGAATCTCCTTCCATCCCTTCTCTATGCCCATGTTCTTCTTCTCCTCATCGTCTATGTTCGCCGTGCTCAGGCTGATTGCCTTCGCGAGCGGGACGAACACCGAGCAGAGGAAGCGGCCCGAGGAGGAGTACTGGGTTACCGTCAGGTCCTTCAGGTATCGGACGGTGTTGCCGACCGTCGGGGAATCCATGACGTACTTGGCGTAGAACACGTCCTTGGAGCCGTCCGGGTTCTTGAGCGAGAAGCATACGTCGCTTCCGGTCGCTAGCTCCTTGAAGTTGTCGGTCTCATCGATGAAGAAATACTGGTTCTCCATCCCTTCCTTGGCGCGGGCCAGGTAGAACTCCACGTCCGCGTCGGTCTTTTGCTTGGCGGCCAGCTCCTTGTGCAGGGAGTAGAGTATGTAGTAGGCGGTCAGGTAATCAGGCTCGTCCTTGGCGTAGGCCGTGTAGCCCTTCCACTTGAGCCGGTGGATGCGGTACTCCTCCTTGTCCTCGAATTCCCCGGGATCCTTCAGCTCGTTCCATGCGGTGGCGGCGAGGATGTTCATGTCCTCCAGGTTGCTGTTCACGCCCTTGCAGGCATCGATTGCGAGCGAGGCCCAGTAGTGGGACTTGAACCACTCCTTCTCGGCCGCGGCCTTGGTGGACATCTCGCGGAGCTCCGCGATCGTATACTTGTGGTCGGCCGCGTAGAGGGGGCGGTCCTGCACCGGCGTTTCCTCCTTGCGGACGTTCGTGCTCTTCCAGTTGACAAGCTCGTCGTTCGCCTTCTTGAGCATCGCGGCGGCCTTCTCGTCCTTGGGGGCAATCGTCGCGGCGCGCCGGGCGTACATGAACGCGATCTCGCACTTGCCCTGCCTGAGGAAGCTCTCCGCGTTCCTGAGGTCGCTCTCCAGCTCAAGCGGAGCGTTCTCCAGCGTCCGTATCTCCTCCCTGACGAGGGGGCGGAAAATCTCCGCGTTGAAGGAGAGTATTGCGACAAAGACGAGGGACGAGAACATCACCGTCCTGTAGCGGTCGATCATCGCCGCCGAGAAACGGCTCTTGGAGTTGTTGGAGTTGGCTTTCCAGAGGACGGCGCAGGCGACCGCGAAGCCGCTCAGGAAAATCGTCGGGAGCAGCATCAGGAACCAGCCCAGGGCCCGCATGACGCGGTAGTGCGTCACGGAGGTCTCTATGAGCGGGGGGACTGTCCTGTAGATGAATGTCTCCGCTATGCAGCAGATGAATATCAGGAACGTGTATATGCCCAGGACGGTGAAGACTTTCTTCATTTCAATACCTCTCTAATAGCTGTCGCCGTAGGAATCCCCGCACCCCTCGATGAACTTGCGGTTCTTGAACTCGAAGGCGAAGAAGGCCGCCGTCAGGATAAGGAAGAACACGATGTTCGCCAGCATGACGCAGGGGTTTCCGATCCGTGCGAGGGACCTGAGCGGAGGGATTTTTGTCAGCACGTCGTTTATGGACGTCTCCGCCTGCACGACAGCGGGGCTCGTGTATCCGGCGATGTTGAACAGCAGGACCCCGAAGGTGACGAAGATAATCGATATGACGCTGACCATCCTCCACTGGGAGAAACGGCGCAGTCCGACAACGGCAAGCAGGGGCAGGGCCATGGAGGCGAAGCAGAGCCAGTAGCCTATGCCTCCCTGCGAGCATTGCCAGAGTATGATGAAAAAGTTCTGGATGTAGCTGACGAGGATTGAGAGCGAGGGTGGCATCTCTATGGTGTTCTGTATCAGGGAGTCCGTGAAGGTCGTCCGCTTCTGCGACAGGCGGACGTTGCTGAACGTGTACACGTTGTCCGCCGCGACGCCCGTGTCCACGCACAAGCCGTTCGCGAGCGAGCTTGTCTCATCCACGCTGCTATAATAGAAGATTTTATCCGTGCTTGTCCTGAAGTAGCCGGCGGAGGGCTTGTCCGCGACGTTCTGCCCGATGTAGCGGGTGCCGCCGAAGGGGGTCTCCCTCACCGTGGCGGGGAGGACGAATATCCATGAAACCAAGTAGAGCGCGGCGTAAACCGCGATGGGGACTATCGTGGACTCCGGGTGTCGTATCATCCAGAGCGTCATGAACATGGCCTGAAGGACCAGCACGAAAGGCAGGAAGATGAGTATGCCTTCCAGGAAAAGCTTTATGTCGAACGCGAGCTGCTGCCCGGCGACCATGTTGATGCAGAGGGTGTAGACCATGTAGACGGCGGCGAGGGCCGCGCACACGAGCACGCTCATGCAGACATAGAAGACTATGAGTTTAAGAGATGACAAGAGGCTCTGCTTTATGTTCATTTTCTCCCCTCAACAATAACATTTCTCGGCTCAAAGCACAAGGTATGCTGGCTATGCCAACAGGTTTTCCACAGCTTCTGCAACAAGCGCCATGGACACGGCCTTTTCTTAAGGAATATCTGTATATATTATGCGGAATTAGGCGGATGCCCAATAAAACACAATATAATTCCTTGCTTTGTAAGCCTTTATATTTTAAAATCCGCAAAAAACCCATGAAAAGTTTTTTTGGATTCGTGGAAAAAGCCCAAAAAACGCCGGCTTTGCAAGGTCTGGCGGACTTTTCCACATTTTATGAACAGTTTTCCACAGGAATTGAACAGATCTGTGGAAATCCGCCTGACCCCTCGGGGTCAGCCCATCATGACCTCTCCGCCCTCATTTATGGCGATGACGGACTTGCAGCCCGGGCACCTGAAGCGGCCGGACTTCGTCGCCTTGAGCTTGTGGGAGCAGATGGGACATTCCACGACCTTGGGGAAAGCCGAGCTCACCGCAGGCTTGCCGCCGAAGAAGGCGACCGCTTTCTCCACCGTGTCCTCGAAGGTGAAGTAGTCCGTGAAGCCCAGGAGCTGGAACACTTCCTTGACCTTGGGCTGAAGCTGGCTCAGGACCATGTTCCCGCCCCTGCCTTTGAGCTGGTCGTGCAGGTTGGTGAACGCGCTTATCCCGGTCGATGAGACGTAGTTGACGGTGGCGCAGTTGAACGCTATCTTAAGGAAGCCAGCAGAGATTATCTTGTCCATCTGCTTGGCGAAGTATGCCGTGTTGTAGGTGTCCACGTAGCCGCACAGGTTGACGATGATGCAGCCGGGAATGTGCTCCACGGGCTCCAGGTTTATCAGCAGGCTGTCGTCCTTCTCGTCCATGAAGCCCGGGACTATGTTGTTGTTGATCATTATTTTATCTTTTCTCCTCTCTTAAGGAACAATTTTCCAATCATAACTAACATCATAGCATATAATGAAGCTTTTGTCCAAGGAATTCACAGGGCGCGGACAGGCTGCGGGCACGTCTTGTCCTCTGGCAAGGGGCAACGTTACGGTTACGGACTTTCTCCCTATAGAATGATTCTGCCGTTTGTGCTATAGTGTGGATGTCTGATTGACTTCTATATTACAGGAGATTCTGATGAAGGTCGTTATTATCGGTGCCCAGTGGGGTGATGAAGGTAAGGGAAAAATCGTGGACTACCTGGCCCAGGATGCAAAGCACGTCGTCCGTTATGCGGGCGGGCCCAACGCGGGGCACACGATTGTCGTGGACGGCAAGAAGTTCGCCCTGCACCAGGTGCCGAGCGGCATCCTGTACCCGGGAAAGACTGTGTTCCTTGGCGCGGGCATGGTCCTGGATCCGGAGGCCTTCTTCAATGAGCTCCAGATGCTCAAGGACAACGGCATTGACTGGGAGGGCCGCGTCTTCATCTCCGACAGGACGCAGATCATCCTGCCCCGCTACCGGCAGATGGACAAGGACCGCGACGCGCAGCGCAAGAGGCCGATCGGCACGACCGGGCGGGGAATCGGAATCGCCTACTCCGAGAAGGCCCAGCGCGACGGCCTCCGCCTCGCTGACCTTGACTGGGACGAGAAGATGTCCGAGTATGACGGCGAGGACAAGGCCTACCTTGACAAATACAAGGACCGCCTGCTTTCCATGCGGGTTGACCTGACCGAGCGGATGTGGGCCGTCAGGAAGGAGAACATCCTCTTCGAGGGAGCCCAGGGCGCGATGCTCGACATCGACAGCGGAACCTACCCCTATGTTTCATCCGGTGCTTCCTGCGCGGCGGGAGCGGCGACCGGATGCGGAATCGGCCCGCACGACATAGACAAGGTCATGGGCGTGTTCAAGGCCTACGAGACCAGGGTCGGCAACGGACCCATGCCCTCCGAGTTCAACGAGGCTGACGCCTCAGAGAGCGAGCTGTGCAAGTACGTGCGCGACACGGGCAACGAGTACGGTGTCACGACCGGGCGTGCCCGCCGCTGCGGCTACCTGGACCTGGTCGCCCTCCGCTACGCCTGCCGCGTCAACTCCATCGACGGCCTCGTGCTGACCCACATCGACATCTACGACGCGATGGACCAGATCGAGGCCTGCGTCGCCTACGACATTGACGGCAAGATTGTCACCGACTTCCCCGCAAGCGTCGAGAAGCTGAACAAGGCCAAGCCCGTGCTGGAGAAGTTCAAGGGCTGGAAGGCCGAGCTCAAGGGCTGCAAGGACTACGACAAGCTCCCGGAGAACGCCAAGAAGTACATAGAATATATAGAAGATTTCACCGGGACCAGCGTGGACATCATCTCCGTCGGCGCGGACCGCAACGAGACGATCATCCGCAAGGAGCCGTGGAAGAAGTAATATGGAAAGCCTGGAAGAGTTCGGCCTGAAGTTGCCGGAAATCCTTCTGCCCAAGGACAGGAATCTGGGCAGCTGGTCCGTCATAGCCTGCGACCAGTACACCCAGGACGAGGGCTACTGGAAGCGTGCGGAGATAGCGGCGGGGGGCAGGCCCTCCACGCTGAACCTCATCCTGCCGGAGGTCTACCTGTCCCGCCCGGACAAGGCGGCCCGCATTGCGCGGATCAAGCGGACGATGGCCGACTACCTTTCAGGCGGCGTCTTCGATGCGCCGGAGACCGAGGCGGTTTACGTGGAGCGGACGACGGCCTTCGGCAGGGTCCGGCACGGGCTTGTCATCGCCGTCGACCTTGAGGACTACGAGTGGAAGCCGGGAAGCCGCGCTCTTATACGCGCGACCGAGGCGACCATCCCGGAGCGCATCCCCCCCCGCAAGGAAATCCGGAGCGGGGCGGCACTGGAAAGCCCCCACATCATGCTGCTCGCCGACGACCCCTCTCGCTCGCTCGTCGAGGGGACGGGAAGCCTTGTCAAGGGCGGCAGGCCCCTCTACGACGGCGACCTCATGCTCGCGTCCGGCCACATCACGGGCTGGGCGGTCAGGGGCGGGGCAGCTCTCGCCCACCTGCGCGAGGCCCTCGCCGTGCTCAAGGAGGCGGGGACGCAGGCTGACGGAAGCTGCTTCCTCTTCGCCGTGGGCGACGGCAACCACTCGCTTGCGACGGCGAAGGCGGTCTGGGACGAGTACAAGGCGAAGAGCGGGCTGACCGACAGTCCCGTGCGCTATGCCCTCGTGGAAATCGTCAACATCTATGATTCCGGCCTGACGTTCGAGCCGATTCACCGGGTCGTCCTCGGCGATGAGGTGAACCCCGACGGCCTCATCGCGAATTTGGAGAAGTCCCTCGGCGGAAAGCGGCGGGATGTCGCGGATCCTGCCGGGCTTGAGGCGGCGGTCAGGGCATCCAAGGCATCCTTCGGCTTCGTCTACATAGGCAAGGACGGCAGGCAGCGGTTCACGCTTCTTGAGACCGGCATAACGGAGCTTGCGGTCAGCCGCCTGCAGCCCGCGCTTGACGGCTACCTTTCCGGCAAGGACGGCCTGGAGCTGGATTACATCCACGGCTCGGACGAAGTCTTCCGACTGGGCGGGGAGCCGGGTGCCGTCTCCATCATGCTGCCCCCGATAGCGAAGGACTCCTTCTTCGCGACGATAAGCGGACGCGGCCCCTTGCCGCGCAAGAGCTTCTCGATGGGAGAGGCGAGCGAGAAACGCTTCTACCTGGAATGCCGCCGACTGTTCGGCTAGGGGAAGGAGAGACTCCGGGGAATGGAGTGCTGGCTTTCTTTCAGCCCGGCAGGAAGCGGTGGACGGGGATGGCCTCTGTCTCGACCCCGCCCCTTCTTATGGTTTTCTCTTCCACGTCCGTGACAATGATCAGCCTGCTGATACCCTCCTTCTTCTGTGCGAATGAAAGAAGGCTGCCTGTTTCCCTTTCCTCTGAACCTTCAAGCCAGTATGCGACCTGTATGGCCGTCCCTGCCGCCTGTCGCTTAGCCGCCACAGGCGGGTTAAAGTTTCACGGGATGAAGCTTCTTGTACAGCCCGGAAAATTTAAAATTTGCCCTAGCAAAAATAAATTTTTCCCCTAGCAAAATTTAAAATTTGCTCTAGGAAAAATAAATTTTTCCTAGAGCAAAGACATTCTTTAATAAGGCCGGCAGGTATCTTGCAAGGTTCGGGCGGGTCAGCAGGTTACTGTCAGCCCTTCTGCCGCTTCTGCCCTTCTGAGGCTCATCCACTCTTCTGCGAGGTAGAGGGGGACGTTCACCATCCAGTCCTGCTCCTTGTAGCCGGACATGGAGAATCGGCAGGGGCGGAGGGATTTGTCGGCCTCGTACACTGTCCTGAGGCTCTTTGACCTGAGGTTTTCCTCCGCCTTCACCTCAATCGGGTACAGTCCGTCCATCTGCACGACGAAGTCTATTTCCAGCGACGAATTCTCCTTGGAATAGTAGCAGGGGCTGAACCCTGCGGCCCGCAGCTCCTGCAGGACGTACTGCTCGGTGAATGCCCCCTTGTATTCGACGAAGGCGTTTCCGGTGACCAGGACGTCCTTCGCCGGAACGTCGGCCATTGCCCCCAGAAGCCCCAGGTCCAGCGCGTAGAGCTTGAAGGAATCGTAGTCCTCGTAGAACTTGAGCGGCATGGCGAGCTTGGAGACCCGCCTGACCTTGTGGACAAGGCCCGCATCCTCAAGCCACTGTATGGCATTCTCGAATTCCTTGGCCCGCCCGCCCTTCCTGAGCGCGCTGTAGACGTATTTCTTGTTCTCCTTTGCGAGCTGGGCGGGGACGGAATCCCAGACCATGTTGACCTTGGGCAGGATGTCCGCCGGGACGTGCTTGGAGAAGTCGCGCCGGTAGTCGGCAAGAATCTGTTTCTGCATGATCCGGACGGACAGGACGTCGCGGGTCTCGGCATAAGCCCTGACGACAGCCGGCATGCCGCCCACATAGTAATACTGGCGCAGAAGTTCGGTGAAACGGGGGGAAAGTGCCGTCAGCTCGCCCCAGCGGTGATCTCCCATCAGTCCGGTGAGTATCTCGTTGCCAAGGGCGGTGATGAATTCCTTGAACGACAGGGGGTGCAGGTCTATTTCATCGACTTTTCCGACCGGAAAGCCCGTTCCTGCGTGCAGGCCGATTCCCAGCAGGCTTCCCGCGACCGCGACGTGGTAGTCCGGGGCTTCTTCGCAGAAATATTTCAGGGCTGTCAGCCCGAGGGGGACTTCCTGTATCTCGTCCAGGACGATGAGGCTTTGTCCCGGCTAGATCGGTGTGCCCGTGAGGGCCGAAAAGTACCTGAGCAGCCGTCCCGTGTCAAAGTCACTGAAGGCGCTTTTCATTTCAGGGCTTTCGTCGCAGTTGATGTACGCGAGATGCTTGTATTCGTGGCTGCCGAATTCCTTGAGCAGCCAGGTTTTGCCGACCTGCCTGGCCCCGTTGAGGATCAGGGGCTTCCTGCCGTTTTTTCCTTTCCACGAAAGCAGTTCCCTGTATGCCTCGCGCTTCATTTCGAGTCCCATACGGGCTAGCTTACACTTTTATGAGGGAACTTTCAAGCCGTCGTTACACTTTTATGAGGGAACTTTCAAGCCATCGTTACACTTTTATGAGGGAACTTTCAAGCCGTCGTCACACTTTTATGAGGGAACTGTCAGGCTGCCGTGACACTTTTATGGGGTGCGTTTTGTCGGGAATCCTGCCGATTATAACAGCAAGGCTATGCGTGAACGGAAAAGGATAGCCCTCTTCATCGACTATGCGGAGACCGAGTACTCGCAGAAGATGGTCGGGGGGGCGAATTTGGTGCTGAAGGAGCGGGGATATGACCTCCTGATATTCCCCACGGGCGGCGGGGAGAACGTCGGCCGTGTCTACGACTACCAGTATCTGTCCGTCGCGGCGCACATGACCAGCGCGAACGTGGACGGAATCATATTCGTCACGACCGAGGCGCTGAACTACTACGAGCACGAGTTCGTGGAATCCTACATAAAGTCCTTCTCGTCCGTCCCCATAGTCAGCATAGGCTACATCTACGGCAGCATACCGAGCGTAGTGGCGAGCTCGGAGGAGGCCATGCGCGATATGGTCAGCCACCTGATCAAGAAGCACCACCGGAGGAACTTCGCCCTCCTGGACGTGGCGAAGGGGGCGCAGGATGCCCTGAGCCGCAAGCAGGTCTTCCTGGATGTCCTGGCGGAAAACGGCATAGAGTTCAGCAAGGACAAGATGATAGTCGGGAGCTTCGAGTACTTCACGACCTTCAGGGCCCTGGAGGAGTACAGGGAGCGGAAGGGCGGCTTCGACTTTGACACGGTGGTCGCGCTGAACGACGAGATGGCCTTCGCCTGCATGGACTGCCTGAAGAAATATGGCCTGCGGGTGCCGGAGGACGTCGTGGTGACGGGTTTTGACAACGCCACCCGCTCCATGCTGGGTTCCCCGCCGCTGACGACGATCGACCAGAACATAGAGCTGCAGGCCGCCCTCGCCGCCGACAAAATCTGCAACCTTATAGAGAACAAGGGGTACGAGCTCATAACGACGGTCCGCTCCCGCCCGGTCTACCGGCAGTCCTGCGGCTGCCTGACGGCGGATGACGGTTTTTTCAAGGAGCGGAGCATGAGCGGCCGCATCATGACCACCCGCTACGACGACAAGGGCTTCGGCCTCGCCGAATGGTTCGTCAGGCGCGGGGAATTCGTGCAGGTCATAAAGATGTTCACCGACATGCAGGTGAACGACTCCCTGGACGAGTTCCGCCTGCACCTGAACCGGGACATGGTGGAGTTCGGCATAAGGAGCGCGGCCATCGTCCTCTTCGAGAACCCCATAAGCACGGACAAGCTGTTCTACTTTACCCTGCCGGACTCGGCGATGGTCTTCACCGCGATGGACGGGGACACGGGATTCGCGCTGGACGGCTCGTCACCCCCGGTCAAATTCCATCCGCGCAAGCAGATACTGCCGGAGTACATACTGGACTCTCTTGACGGCATGTACGTGGTCTCGCTGTTCCGCAACTCGGTCCTCTACGGCTACATGCTCTTCCGCCCCGGGCAGTTCGACATAACCGTCTACACGATGGTCTGCCGGGTCATCTCCAACAACCTCGCCTCCTCGTACGTCCTGAGCAAGTCGGTGGAGGAGAAGAAGGAGCTGACCGACAAATACAGCATCGTCCACGCGATATCGGTGACGGACGAGATGACCGGGCTCATGAACCGGAGGGGCTTCATCTCGCTCGCGGAGAAGGCCCTTGACGCGAGCAAGGCCAGCCAGGGAAGCGGCATAGTCATATACGGGGACATAGACGGGCTCAAGAAGATAAACGACAACCACGGGCACGCGGCCGGGGACAAGGCGATAATAGCTGAGGCCCAGCTGCTGAGGAAGGCGTTCCGCTCCACCGACGTGATAGGCAGGATGGGCGGGGATGAGTTCGCCATCGTCGCCCCCTCCCTCGGCATTGCGAAGTACATGGAGATACGCAAGAACCTGGACAAGGCCTGCGAGTCATGGAACCGGGAGTCCGGGGAGCCCTTTACCCTGTCAATAAGCCTGGGCTACGTCTCCTATCCGACGATGGGTGTCGGCTACGAGCTGAACAGCCTTCTGGACATGGCGGACAATGCCCTCTACTTCGAGAAGCGGGGCAAGCACACCCTCCGGCAGGACTGACAGAATCCGGTCCTGCTAAAAGCTGAACCTGAGCGAAAGCGACAGGGGGGCGGAGAACATGTTGCCGAGCGACAGGTCTTCCGCCTCATAGCTGTGCCGCCAGAACTGCTTGCTGCTTTTGCTGTATTTGTCACCGTCAAACGAGGGGGAGCGGATGAATGCCGTCCCGACCTGAAGGCTTGCTCCTCCCATCTCGAATCCCAGGCCGAGCCCCGCGCCGACCTCAGGCACCCAGCCCTTGCCGTTGTTCCCTCCCAGCCCGGTGTATCCGTAGTGGTTGAAGTTTGCGTAGTAGAGGCCGAACAGCGCGCCCCCGGTGACGGTGACGTACTGGCCCACGCGGCAGGAGAGGGCGACGGGCAACCTGACCAGGAAGTCCATGTTGCCTGCCTTGGCGTAGGGATTGTACTCGCCCTTCCTGTATTTATGGTCCTTGTATTCCTCTTTCTGCGATGCGCTTATCGCCCCATCATCGTCGAGCAACTCCCAGTAGCGCACGTCGGTCGGGTTGACGGAGTTCAGCGTCATGTTACCGTAGGGGCGCACGCCGACCGTGTAGCGTCCGAAGTCCTTTGCCGCCCCGGCCCAGAAGGAGACGGTGTGGCTTACCGCCACGTCGTCTATGTCCACCTTGCTCGCTGTCCCGTCTATGGGAATAACTGCGAGGTAGGAGAATCCGAAGCCCCGCATGCTGTCGCGGCTGAAGTCCAGGCCTCCCTGTGCCCGGACGAAGAGCTTGTCGTTGCCCCAGGGCCCCAGGTGCCACATGCAGAGGTCGCCGCCTAGGTGAGGGCGGACCTTGTAGTCGCCCTGCCCGAGGTTCGCCGCTAAGGTCAGGCCGGGCATGGCCATCCCCTCCCCGCCGGAGATGCAGAAGTCGTAGTAGCGGGCTTGGGCCGAGAAAGTCTTGCCGTATGCGAAGGTCACGGCCAGCCCTAGGTCGGTCATGTTGGCGGGCCAGTTCTGGAAGTTCGAGATGGCGTTGTAATAGACGAGCGAGCCGTATAGGTTTCCGTACTGCATGCTCGCGCCGGCGTTCCAGTAGTTCTCGTCCACTCCGGCCTTGAGCACGGGTGCGGTGAAGTTCCTGTCCTTGAGGTGCTCGGTGAATGCCGCCTCGTAGTAGAGGGGCGATGTATAGTCGTCGTAGTCGGAGCGCAGGGCTCCGAAAGAGGCCGTGCTGAGCCCGCTGTGCTGCTGGTGCCCGAAGTGCAGCGGGCGGTAGGTTCCTGTCGCGGCTTTCTCCCCGGCTGATAACGCGGCAGGGGCTGACACCATCATCGCCGCCAGAAGGATCGTCCGGGCTTGCATTTTTGCTTTCATTTCTTTTTTTGTTCTCCTTGTCTGTTCCCCAGGAGGTATCTTACTATTTTTTCGACGTCCGTGTCTATCACGAGCCCCTTGCAGGCGGCGGCGGCCTTCTCGTAGGATTCCTCGCTGGCGAAGATGCTGTTTATCTTGGCATAGATGTCGGCGGAGTGGCGGATGAAGAAGCCTATCCCGTTCTTCTTGACGAACTCCAGGTTGCCCTTCTCCTGTCCGTAGATGTAATTGCTGATGATGACGGGCTTCTGCTGGGCGGCTATCTCCATCAGCGTCGAGGTGCCCGCCTTGGACACAATGAGGTCGGACAGCTTGACCAGGCTGTCCATGTAGTCCACGAAGCCGTATATGTGCAGGTCCAGCCAGGGGGCGACCTTCCTGACGAGCTCCAGCGACCGGTACAGGCCCTTGTTGCGCCCGCAGACGACGGCGACGCTGAAGGGGGCTTTGTGGAGGACGCACTGGTTGACCAGCTTGAGCGCGCCGGGTAGCCCCTCGCCTCCGCCCGCGAGCAGGACGACCCGCTTGTCCTGGGGGTAGCCGTACTTGCCCCGGAGGAAGCGGATTTCGTCCTTGCCGGCGGGGCGGGCGAATTTCTTGTTGAGCAGGAAGGGGACGATGTGGACGCGTGATGCGGGGACCCCGCTCTTTATGGCGAAGTCGCGGAACTGGGATGACGCCACCAGGTAGTCCTGGTTCTTGCGGTAGAACCAGGCTGAGGGCCCGGTGAAGGGGTCGGTCGTTATGACTGTCAGGCGGATGTTCCTTCCGGTCCTCCTCCGCACCTCCAGCATGGCATCGTGCAGGACGGGGGTCAGCGCGAAGTGGAAGCTCACGACGTCGGTTATCTGCCGCCTCTCGATCTCTTTCCTGAGGAAGGACTGCGTGTGGAGCCGTATCGCGTGGCGGACGATTGTCTGGAAGAAATGGAACTCGCCGAGCTCGTAGACGAGGGGCCATGCCCCGTGTATGTAGTTGCAGGCAATCCCGTAGCCTTTCTCGAGCAGGATGTGGCCGCCCCGGTTCTTCCTGTCAAAGCCGCACAGGAGCTCCACCTTGCATCCCGGGGCATAGTCGTAGAAAGCCTCCTGCAGGACCCCTGCCTGTGCCCTGTGACCGTTTCCCGTGTTCAAATAGACCAGCAGGAAGTTCCTGCCGACATCCTCGCCTGACATAACAGAAATTATAAGGGGAAACGCGCCGGGCTGTCAATGTATTGACGAGGCGGACTTTTTCTTCTATTATATCACGTTATGAAAAAAGCTTTTTCTGTGCTTTTGCTGGCGGCATGTTTTTTTGCACCTGCCTTCTCGCAGTCCATCCTCACGGCGAGCGAGTTTTTCAAGAGCGTGAGCGACCATTACGGCAAGATTCAGGATTACGAGGCCGATACCCAGATCATCGTCGGCAACGGCGGCGTGATGAAGGGCAAGGCCTCGTTCAAGCGGCCGGAGATGCTCAGGATAGATTTCTCCCAGCCCAACGGGCAGACGATATTGTTCAACGGCGAGACGCTGGTCATCTACCTGCCCGGCTCCTCCGCGATACTCCAGCAGACGGTCAGCGGTTCCGGGGCCGCCGCCGCGACACCCGAGGGCCTGTCCCTGATGAAGCGCTACTACACGGTCGCCTACGAGAGCGGCCAGACCCCGGTGCCCCTTGAGGACGGCAGCTCCGAGATGGTCGTCAACCTTATCCTGCGCCGCCGGTCGGCGAGCGAGGCTTTCTCCAAGATGCTGCTTTCAGTCGATCCCGACAGCCTCCTTATCAGGAGGATAGTCGCGACCACTCCTGCGAACCTGGACTACGTGTTCTATTTCTCCGGCTACAACCTGAACACCGGGATGAGTGACCAGAGGTTCATCTACGACCCGCCGTCCTCGGCGAACAACTACAACAACTTTCTTTTCTCGGAGTAAGGCTTGTCATGGAGAGCTACGGTTCGATTTTACGTGAGGCCCGTGAGGCGCAGGGCCTGAGCATAGAGCGGGTCGCCGCAGAGACGGCGATAACCAAGCAGTACCTCCTCGCGCTTGAGAACGACGACCAGGCGTGCTTCCCCGGGGAGGCATACCTGACGGGCTTCCTTCAGAATTACTCGGACTACCTGGGCACGGACACCCAGGAGCTTCTCAAGCTTTACCATGCGATGAAGCTCCAGGAGTCGCCGACCCCCAGGGCCCTGCTCGAGAAGGAGAAGCCCAAGTTCCTTGTTCCACTCATAGCCGGGATTGTCCTGCTCGTGCTCGGCGGTACGGGCTTCTTCCTCTATTTCTACGTGTTCAAGATTCCCGAGAAGAAGGAGATTGCCGCGCGGGCGGTCGCCGAGAACAAGAAGATACACCAGTACAACTTTGACGGGACGACGCAGAACGCCCGCCTCTACGTGGGCGACCAGATCCTGCTCCCGACCGAGAACGGGGGCAACATCGTCCTGACCGTCTCTAACACCCAGGGCTACCTCTCCGTCCTGACCCCCTCCGGCGAGCAGGTCGTGGACCTGAGCGAGGAGCGGGACATAGACCTGACGGGTAACGGCATCACCGACATCATCCTTTACGTCAGCGACGTGGACATGCGGGACGGCAGCCGGGGCGCGGAGGTCCGCATGCTGCTCAAGGACAGGGAGTCACAGAAGTACATCGGCATCCTCGACTCCGACTCCACCTCGCGCAGCGAGATCGAGCAGGCGAGCGGGAGCGGCCAGCAGACCATCCACACTGACAACCGTGCCTACCCTTTCACGGCGAACATCTCCTTCCGCGGCTCATGCGTCTTCCGCTACAAGTCCGACAGGAAGGAAGTCGTGGAGAACTACTACCAGTCGGGGGAGGTCATCAACGTTACGAGCAACAACGGCCTCCGCATCTGGGCGAGCAACATCAACGCCCTCAAGATTCAGCTGATCGCGGGGCTGGCGACATACGACTTCGAGATCGGAAAGGCTGGCGAGGTCGTCGTCGAGGACATCAAGTGGGTCAAGGATTCCGGCGGGATGTACAGCATCGTCGTCGAGAACGTCAACTAGTTTCCTGCGACGATATGCCTATGGGACGAACTTTCTTCCTGGATCAGCACGGCTGCGCCAAGAACCAGGTGGACGGCGAGCTTCTGATAGCCCGCCTGGAGGCGAAGGGGCTTGCCCGCGTGGAGGATCCCGCTGATGCCGACCTCATCATCGTCAACTCCTGCGGATTCATCGAGAGCGCGAAGAAAGAGAGCCTGGATTCCGTGATGGACGCGCGGGCCTCCTACCCTGATGCGAAAATCCTGCTCGCCGGCTGCCTCGCCGAGCGATACGCCGACGTGTTCAGGACCGAGCTGGAGGAGGCGGACGGCATACTGGGGAACGGGGATCTCTCCCTCATCGACGGGGCGGTGGACTCGCTCTTCTCCGGCGGCCGCCCTGTCATCAAGGCTCCCCAGAAGGGGGTGTGCGGGGGCGACCGGGACAGCCTTCTTTCGTTCAAGGGCAGCGCATACGTCAAGATAACCGAGGGCTGCGACAACCACTGCACTTTCTGCGCCATCCCGATTATCAGGGGCGACCTGCGTTCCCGGCCTGTTGCCGAGGTCACGGGCGAAGTCCGTTCTCTTGTCGGCAGGGGCGTGAAGGAGATAAACCTCATCGGGCAGGACCTCGCGGCATACGGTTGCGGCAAGGGCGATGGTTTCACCGACAAGGGAAAATCCTTCCTCCGGGAGCTGATGGAGGCCATCGCCGCTGTTCCGGGAAAGTTCTGGGTCCGCCTGCTCTACATCCATCCCGACCACTTCAACACGGACATACTTGACCTGATGGAGAAGGACGTTCGCTTCCTTCCTTACTTTGACATACCATTCCAGTCAGGCGACGACGGCATAATCCGGACGATGAACCGGCACGGCAGCGCGGAGACCTACGTCAATCTTATCAGGACAATCCGCGCCCGTTTCCCGGAGAGTGCCATCCGCACGACTTTCCTGACGGGCTTTCCCGGCGAGGACGAGGCGGCGGCGGAGAACACGCGGGCATTCCTGAGGGAGATACGGAGCGACTGGTCGGGTTGCTTTGCCTACAGCTCGGAGGAGGGGACTCCTGCGGCCAGGATGAAGGGGAAGGTCCCCCACAAGAAGGCCGAGGCGAGGGCGGCCGCTCTCACGGAGATACAGGCCGCCATCACGCAGGAACGGCTCAGGGCCCGGGTCGGCAAGCTTTACGATGTCCTCGTCGAGGAGATAATCGAGAACAAGGACGGCACGGACGAGGGGCTTGCGATAGGCAGGGCCTGGTTCCAGGCGCCGGAAGTAGACGGCAGCGTCGTCATATCATACGACCTGGACGATGCCGAGGCCGTCCGAGAGATTGTTCCCGGTGCCCTCGTCAGGGTGAGGGCCGTCGCCTCGTCGGAGTTCGACATAAGCGCGGAATGGGAGAGGCAAAGCTGATGGAAGAAGGTCAGGAGGGCGGGCCCTCATACCTTGCTACGCTCAACGAGGAGCAGCGGGCGGCGGTGGTGCATGAGGGGTCCCCCCTCCTTATCCTCGCGGGGGCGGGCTCTGGGAAGACCCGTGTCATCACTACCAAGATAGCATGGCTGATCGCCGAGCGGCACGTGGACCCCTATTCTATCCTTGCCGTCACATTCACCAAGAAAGCCGCGAACGAGATGCGGGAGAGGGCGACAGCCCTGGAGCCCCGTGCCCGGTACGCCCAGATACGCACCTTCCACTCCTGGGGCTCATATTTCCTCAGGACCCACGCCTTCGAGGCGGGGGTGGACAAGAACTTCACTGTCTACGACGACGACGACATGACGACGCTCGTGCAGAAGGCCGTCCCTGAGCTGACTAAGCAGCAGGCCAAGGTCGCCGCCAAGAAAATCTCGCTCGCCAAGGACTTCTGCCTGGGCCCGGACAGCGACAGCCTGTACACGGTCAGCGAGGATCCCAAATTTCCTTCTATATATACTGCCTACCAGAAGAGGCTCCGCGAGACCGGGAACGTGGACTTCGGCGACCTGATCATGCTGCCCTACCAGGTGCTGCGGGACAACGCATCCGCCCGCCGTGACGTTCACCTCCGTTACCGGGTCATACTTGTGGACGAGTACCAGGATTCCAACACCGCCCAGTTCCTGCTGCTCCAGCAACTTTCGGGAGTGGGGGAGGGGGCCCCGACCTACGTGAGCGTCGTCGGTGACGATGACCAGAGCATCTACAAGTTCCGCGGGGCGGACGTGCAGAACATCCTGAGCTTCCAGAAGCAGTTCCCCGGCACGACCCTGATACGGCTCCAGACCAACTACAGGTCAACGAGCGAAATCCTTTCCTGCGCGGACGCGGTCGTCAGGAACAACGAGGACAGGCTGGGCAAGACACTGGTTTCCGCCCGTGGTAAAGGCAAGAAGCCGGCCCTCGTGTTTCTTCCGAACCAGGACGACGAGCCGCAGTTCTGCGCCCAGATAATCAGTCAGGCATACGCCAAGGGGGTCCCCTATTCGTCGTGGGCCATATTGTACCGCATGAACGCCCAGTCGCTCGGGTTTGAGACAGAGTTCCTTCATTCCAAGATTCCCTACAGCATCGTCGGATCGCTCAAGTTCTACGAGAGGGAGGAGATAAAGGACGCGCTCTCATGGATTTCGTTCATAGCGAACCAGAAGGATGAGCTGTCCTTCCGCCGTATCATAAATAAACCTGCCCGGGGAATCGGCGGCACGACCCAGGACAAAATCGTGGAGGCTTTCCTTTCCGCCGGGGCCGCAGGGGAGGGGAATGTAGCCGGATCTGAAGGAGACGGCCTTCTCCTTGGCGGCGTGGCGGACGGGGCTGCATCCGTGCCGGAGGATAGGCGGACGATAACTTCCGTCATGGCAGGGCTCAAGCTCAGCAAGAAAGCCCGTGAGGGGGCGGACAGCTTCTGCTCTCTCGTCAGGGAATTTGAGTCGATGCTCGGGCAGCCTGATGAGGGGGGGGCTTCCAGATCCGATGCCAAGCTCTCTTCTTTTATAGATGCGGTCATAGACAAGTCGGGGCTCAAGGCCTACTACCACGAGCAGGACGACATTGCGGAGACCCAGAAGGGCGAGAACCTGGAAGAGCTGGTAAACAGCGCGCTCCTGTACCCCTGCACGGTTGACGGGCTGACTGCTTTCCTGGACAGCATACAGCTGGACCGGTCGCTTGCGAGCGAGGGCGGGGACGAAGGCGGTGACCGCGTGACGCTGATAACGGTGTACAATACCAAGGGACTGGAGTTCCCGCGCGTCATCATAACGGGGATGGAGGCGGGTGTTTTCCCCCGCGAGGACAAGGCGGGGGATGACCTGGAGGAGGAGCGGAGGCTTTTCTACGTGGGCATAACCAGGGCCAGGGACGAGCTGTATTTCACTTCCTGCCAGATGCGCCGCCTGTACGGGAGCACCCGCTACACAGGTCCCAGCCTTTTTTTGTCCGAGCTGGGCGACGGCAACGTCCGCGTGCTGGGCAACAACCCCGCGTCCTTCTCCTTTGATTCCGGCAGGGGCAGCGACCCGGTCGCCCGGACATACCGTACCGGGGCAGAAGTATATCACGATGACTGGGGCTACGGTTACATCATCAGGGCTGGCTTCACTGATGAGGGCGAGTACGTCATCAGCGTCAAGTTCCAGACTGGTGCGGTCAAGAAGTTCCTGCCCAAGTACCAGGGAAGCTCCCTGATCGTGTCTGAGTAGTCCGTCCCGTCAGAAATAAAAGCCCGGGGGCAACCTGTGTCCCCGGGCAGAGTCCTGTTCTTTTCTGTCAGTCTGCCGTGGAGTATGCTATGCTACAGCTTCCAGCTGACGGCCTCTTTCCGGGCGTCGATGAACTTTGCGTAGATGCCGCCGCGGCTTACGAGTTCTTCATGCCTGCCCTGTTCGGCAATGCGGCCCCTGTCTATGACGACAATCTGGTCGGCATTGCGCACGGTCTTGAGCCGGTGGGCAATCATGATGACGGTCTTTTCCTTCGTCAGCTCGGAAATCGCCGCCATGAGGTCGCGCTCGTTCTCCGGATCCACATTGGCGGTCGCCTCGTCCAGAATGATGATGGGGGAATCCTTCATGATGGCGCGGGCAATCGAGATGCGCTGCCGCTCGCCGCCGGAAAGGCTTGCCCCGCCTTCGCCGATGACGGTATCGTAGCCCTTCGGCAGTGCGGATATAAAGTCGTGGCAGCAGGCCTTCTTCGCCGCCGCAATCACTTTTTCCATCGGGGCATCCGGCTCGCCGAAGCGGATGTTGTTTGCGATCGTATCATGAAAGAGGTAGACGTTCTGGAAGACGAAGCTGAAGTTCTGCATCAGGCTGTCCATGCTGTAGTCACGCACGTCGTTCCCGCCGAGTGTCACCCTGCCGGAGTCTACGTCCCAGAAGCGGGCAAGCAGGTGACAGAATGTCGTCTTTCCGCCGCCCGACGGCCCGACGATTGCGGTCGTCGTGTGTTCGGGGATTTTGAGCGATATGCCGTCGATGATTTTTCGGGGTGCCACTGATCCCGTGTCGTAGGCAAAGTCAATCCTCCGTGCCTCAAGGTCATGCACGGGCGGCGTGATTGCTTTTCCTTCAATGTCCATCGTCGGGAGGGCGAGGATCTTGCTTGCCTTGGTCACGCCGATGTCGATCGTGCGGAGCAGCGCGGAATAGTTACCTCCCGCCTCAAGTGCATTGAACAGCATGAATGAACAGACGAGCATCGTGCTGCAGTCGGCAAGCGTCATTGAGCCGCCGAGG
>JAFSSU010000364.1 GCA_017450845.1 Treponema sp. | reverse complement strand
GCATCCGGCTCAGAAGCTACGGGATGATGATGCTGTTCCTTGAGGATTATCCGGAGAAATTCAAGGACATTATAAATCAGCTCGTGATGGGAACAGGGGAATCATCTTCGGATTTCCGCGTTGAGACAGATGTTCACATGTTTGTGCTGAATCAAATAGAGAGCACAAAAGTGTGGATTAATATGCCTGCTGGAACAGATAAGGATAATTACGGGGTGATGACCGCCGCCAAACTCAATATGTTCCTTACGCTGTTTAAGAAAGTAGGGGCGGACTTCACGATAAAAGACCAGGCCGGCCGCTCCGTAATGGATTTGCTCCATGAATGGAAAGATAAATTCCCAGAGGGGGCAATCCCAACGGATTGGGGATTATAAAGAGACAGAACTGCTGGAGGAAATTTTACAGGTGTAGGAGCCGTAAAATGTCTGATGACATTTTCGACTCCTGCTTTTTTTACTTACTCCCCAATCCTGGCACGGATTTTTTCTTTCATCCTGTCCAGCTTGTTCAGATATGGCCGTTGCTTGTCTTTCGGAAGGTCGAAAAAGTCCGGAGGCAAGCACTCCTGCATATCGCCCCACTGCTGGCCCTTGCAACTGACAAGATATCCGTAGTCGGAGGTCTCCTCAGCTGAAATTTCGGCGAGTTGGACAAGATTTCCGTCCCGCCACCGAGCAAGACAGAAGCTGCTGGAAACTCTATCATCAGGCACGGACAAGCCCGTATAGGTAAAGATATTCTGCTCCGGATAAAAACAGGCTGATGTCCACGAAATATCCGTGCCTACGAATTGTTCCTTCGACGGGTCATACCTGTACAGCCAGTAGGAACGTCCCGCAGAGCCGCCCGAGTCAGGTGCGAGCATAATATCCGTATAGCCGTCAAAGTTCACGTCTAACACATCTATGCCTACACCATAGAGTCCGAATTCTATTGTGACCGACTGGAATTTCTTGTCGTCCATGAAAAACTCCATAAGAGCCTTTCCGCTGTAGCACCCTTCATCCGCTTCAAGCACGGAGAGCCGGAGCTTTACCAGTTTTCCGTCTTTACTGAGGGGAAAGCTTTTTTCATATATAACATCGCCTCCGTCATTGAACCAGTGTGTCTCGAGAAACGTTACTGGATTTTCCCCATTTGTTGCCAGAAGGTCATCATGCATATAACAGGCAAGATTGTACGGCCGCGGATAATCAAGGTTAAAACCGTCCGATGCGGGGTGAAACTCTTTCTGCTCGTTCCCTTCCTGCTCCGAAGTTCCGAAAGGAACTGTAATACCGGCACGGCCTGTCGCTTCGTTTGCTGCGACATCTACCTTTTCCAGCTGACTCCCGGTCTTCCTCGCTCCTGCAGCACCGCACCCGAGCAGCAGCATCGTCATAAGAGCTGCTATGACCGTAAGAAAAAAAAGTTTTGAACGATTCATATTTTTATCCTCCTAATGGTAATATGAGCGCAAGAGTTACTGACATTCATTGCAGAAGGCTAGCCAGCTCAAGTCCTCCCCCTCAGCATCGGAGATCCAGCCCGTCCCTCAGGAAAGTCAGCCGCCTACAGGACGGCGAGGCTGGCCTCTACGGCCTCTACGGCCTCCTCGTAGTCAGAAAGGAAAGCCTTGTTCAGGGCGGCGATGTCGCCCGTTTTCTTGCCGCGAAGAACATCCTCCAGTGCCTGACCGCTCGCGGCAAGCTTCTGGGCGGCAAGCTGCCGGGCAGCCCCCTTGTAAAAGTGCACGTACTTTGCGGCCTCGGTTTTGTCCGGCTGGGCTTCCAGCCGTTCCAGCTTTGCCCCGTCCAGACGCTCGCCTGAGACGAAAGCCGTAAGCAACTCGATCAGAAGCTCCTTCTCCCCGCCCAGCATCTCCAGGGCAGACGAAATATCCAGTGTTTCCATATTCTTCCATTATAAGGGCACTTGGCAGAGCCGTCAACGAGCCACGAAGCAAAAAAATCCATTGAAATCGACATTCCTTGCCTTTGCGGGCAGATAGTATCTGCATGAAGACAAATGATTTTGACCGGGGCGCACCCGGTCTCTTCCCCGTGCCGGTCATCCCGGCATTGGTCGCCGCAGCCCTCTCGGCCGTGGCCCTGCTTGTGGCAGCCCTGTCCGCAATCCTGCTCGTCGCCTGCTCGTCGCCAGTCAACGAGGAATTCTATGACGCGGGCGTGCTGCCGGACGACTACTTCCGCATGGAACTTCCGGCTGTCGGTGCTGGCGGCGGAATCCGCATCATCGTCTCCCCGGACTTCGGCGAGAGCCGGGAATTCCGCCCGTCCGGCGGTGAGTCAGTCCTGCTTGAATTCAGAAAGAACCGCCCCGCCGCCGTCCTCGCCTACCTGCCGGGCTGCGAGAAGCCCTCCGGGGCCATCTACCCCTACACGGAGGAGCTTGACGGTCGGGACGGATTCGCCGCGGAAATCCTCTGGGAGCTGTACAACGAGGGCGGCTGCCTCACGGAGAGCGAAAAAGAGAACGTCAGGCTCTTCAACTGGCACAAGCTGATCGAGGCGATGCGGGAGCAGGACAATTCCTGGCTCATTGACAGCGACAAAGTCAAGGCTGCCATACTCAGCGGGAAATTCACCAAGAGCAAGATAAAGAAATGGGTCAAGAAGCCCAGCTAGGGGCTATTTCTTGAAGTTCAGGCGGACATAGAGGCCCGCCGTATAGGCTAACGCGTCGGCATGGGGGTAGTTCTGGTACCAGGAGTTCTTGGAGAACAGCTCGTTCTTGAAGCCGAGAGAAATGAAACTGCTCAGCGGCAGCTCGAATGACAGCTGGGCGTGGTTTATGAGCTCTATTCCCCTCGGCTCGTAGTCCACGTCCATATCGGGCAGATCGTAGCAGAGATAGCTGTGCAGGGTAAAGTCCAGAAGGTCGCCGTTGTCCCAGCGGCTCCTGAAAATGCCGACGAACTCCAGGCCCGCCGTGTAGGAGTAGGAGCGGAGCTCCTCCCCCTCATATAAATGGCGGCGGATAAAGAACATATCGCTCGTGCCGAGCAGGTTCAGCCCCAGGTGGGTCTGGTACTCCAGCGTCGTGGACGGAAGCCTGCGCCTCTGCTTGAAGACGAAGCCGGGGGCGAGGGCCGTGAACTCGTAGAAGTTCTTCCACATGAAATCGTAGTTCATCGACATGCCGATCGTCGTGTCGGTCTCCTTCTCCTCAGGTATAGTCCGGGAAAAGAGGATTCCGTTGCTGAACAGGTGGATGTCGTAACCCTTCTTGCGCTCGTCCTCCTTGAAGCCCTGGCCGGAGGAGACACCCATGCCGCCGCCGAAGTTCATCTCGAACTGGCTGTAAGGGGTGTTGCTCTCATGCCCGTAGGGATCGTTGTACTCCACGTAAGCATCCAGCCCCACCAGCCCCGGGAACATCTCCATGAGGGAGCCGGAGGAGATGGGCCGGCTCGTTATGTCATTGGCGCATCCGTCGCCGTAGTAGGTCATGCCGAGGCCCGCGGCGAAGTAGGGGCTGAAGGACAGGCGGTAGACCGCCCCGTGCGGTCCCTGGGGCTTGTGCCCGGTCGTGAAGTCCGTGTACAGGCGCATGGGGTTGAAGAGGTAGCCGAGCGGAGACCATACGTCCGAGGCGGAGATGGACAGGCGGTAGAGCATCTCTCCCATCGAGAAGGCTCCGACCGTCGTATAGACCATGTCGTTTATTGACGGGGCGTTCTTCTCAAAGAAGTTCTCCCATATCGTCGAGCTTACGGTGGACATGGCGAACGCGCCGAGGGCATTGAAGTTGGAGTTACGGGCACCCATGTAGGCGAGGTTACCCTGATAGGGGTGCAGGACGAAGTTGGTCCAGTACCAGTCGCGGTCAAACTTCATCTTGCGGTAGTGGTTCACGTCCTCCCATTCGACCAGGGCCCAGTCGCTCCTGAGGACAAATCGGTTGTACGCGCCGACAACGATGGGATGGGCAAAGGGCGAGGTCAGGCCGGTAATCCAGTTGACCTTCCCGGCCCTCTCGGGAGTCTCATTGCGCAGCCAGAATTTCGGGCGGTCTTTCTTCCCGCCGGAAACACCCTCTTCGGAAGCCGGCTCCCCTTCCGCAAGATAAGGCTCCTCCCCTTCCGGGCTTGTACCGGCGGGGTCAGTCTCTTCCCCGGAGGACGGTTCCTGGAGTGCGGAGATTTCATCCGTGTCCCGGGCTTTCTCCGCCTTGCTTTTCTTTGCCGAGACAGGAGACAGGATGAGGAGCGTCGCCGAGAGCAGCAGGAGGGGCTTCTTTAGCATATCCTGAGCATTATAAAACTTTCTCGCTGCTTTTACAAGGGCATCGCCAGCAGCGAATCCTGCCGGCCATAACTTTCGTTGATTTGATGACCAAACCTTTAAGCTTCACGCGACAAAACCTTTAAGCTTCACGCGACAAAACCTTTAAGCTTCACGTGACCAAACCTTTGAGCTTCACGCGACAAAACCTTTGAGCTTCTTGTCATCAAACGCCCAGCCTTGGATTATGGAAGGAACTCAAAGGAGATTTCGTCCCCCCTCGCCGTAATCCGGGTCTGCGCTCCGATGATCAGGGGGACGGTCGGGCTGATGTGCCCCACGTCCGCGTCCATGATGACCGGGACCCCGTGGCGGGAAAGGATGTCCGTCACCGCGTTGTACTGGTCCACGCCCATCATCGACCTGTTCCAGGAGGCGCGGGGGCGGCCTATGACAAAAACGCCCGCATTGTCGAACCAGCCCGCCTGGTCAAGATGCCAGACCTGCCGCCGTATTTCCATCGGGTTCGCGTCGCAGGACTCGAGCACCCATGCGGTCGGCCCGCTCGTCCTGTTGAATTCTTCCATATTATCCAGCCGCGTCCCGCACAAACCGGCGAGCACGTCCAGGCAGCCCCCGAGAAGGATTCCCGAGCCGGCAATCTCCGCCTCCCTGTCCGCCGGCACGAGCCTGCCGTCCCGGGGGACAAACGAGCGGAGCTTCTTCTCCGAGTCCAGCAGGTAGGGTGAGAGGGGATCGGCCTCCTCCGCCCGCTCGTCCGCCTCCGGGCTCTGGAAGCGGGGGTATCCCCTGACAGAGCTGATCCTGCCTTCCAGCAGGGAGAGCGCGTCGGTCTCAGCCTGTTCCCAGGGCTTTCCGAATCCCGTGAAGTTCGGCCCGTAGATTCCGGCCACGCCCGCCAGCGTCGCCATCGGGAAGATGAAGTTTGTGTTGTCGGAGTAGCCCATGAACCATTTGGGGCGGGCTTCCCCCAGCTTGCGGAAGTCAAGCTGCCCGACGGTCTCGCACATCAGCTCGCCGCCACCGCAGGAGATGACCGCCTGGCAGCCGTCGTCCAGGTAGAATTCCTCCAGCTCCCTCGCCGCCCTCTCCGGGGAGGTGCTTATGCCGAGTCCGTCGCTCATCCGGCAGGTCGCGCCCGCCTTTATCCGGTAGCCCGCCTCCGCGAACTTCTTCGTTGCAAGGTCGAATCGGCTGATGTAAGGCTCCGTAGTCGCCCCGAAGGAAGGGGCCGTCACCCCGATGACCTGACCGGGGGCAATGCTGTCTGGGAATCTCATGCCTCCAGTCTACACCGTCTTCACGGACAGAATCAAGCCACAGCTATTGACCTGTAATAGCCGCCATGGTATCATTTTGCTATGAAGAAATCCAAGATATTCGCGATCGCGGCCTCAGCCGCCCTGCTTGTCATTGCATTTTCATGCCAGACGATGAACAACGTGTTCGGCAAACCCGAGCTTTCCATGGAGAAAGTCGGCATAAAATCCCTGGACCTGGAAGGAATCACATTCAACTGCGACTACGCGGTGACGAACCCCTACCCCATCGGCATCTCGCTCAAGAGCGTCGCCGCCGACATCCTCTACAACAAGAACGAGAAATTCACCTCGGTCAGCACAGACAACGGCGTGACGATCGAGGCGGGCAGCAAGAACTCCAACTCGCTGAACTTCAAGGTCCCCTACACGACCATACTGAACTTCGCCAAGTCCGCGAGCGGCAAGACATCGCTCCCCTTCTCCGTCAACGGGTCGGCCGCACTCGACCTGAGCGCGGTGACAGGCCTGGACATCCAGAGCTTCTCCATCCCCTTCGCAAAGGACTTCGACGTGCCGGTCTTCAAGCCGTCATTCTCCATCTCCAACGTCAAGCTCAAGCTGCCCACGATCGCGGCCCTCTCAAGCTCGCTCATGAGCAGCGGGGTCAGCTCCGCGAGGGCGACGCAGCTGGCGACCTCAATCCTGTCAGGCCAGCAGCTCGCCTCCAACGCATTCGACGGGATTGACCTGAACCTGGACGTGACGATGGACCTGAACGTCAAGAACTCAGGCAGCGCACCCTGGAACATGGTCATAAAGAACTGCGCCCTCCAGACAAGCTCCGGCGGTAAGCTCGCCAGCGTCAGGCCGACCAGCGGCAACAGCATATCCTCGGAGAACGCGACCGTCCCCATGACCGCCTCGGTGAACACCCTGCAGGCGGGCGCGATGATCGTCTCCATACTGAACAAGAAGGGAAGCAACCCGACCGTCTCGATCGAGAGCGGAATCAGCTTCCCCGGCCTGAACTACGCCGAGGTCCCCCTCTCCTACTCCAAGGAGATTGCGGTCTCCTCCATCGGAATCGACAAGTAGGCGGACCAGACCGGAGCCACTATGAAAAAAATTCCCCTCTTCCTGCTGGCAAGCATTGCCGTGTTGCCCCTGCAGGCATTTGACACGCAGGCAAACGTCGCTGATATGTTCTCCGATGTGCATGGCAAGCCCCTCCTCATCGAGGAGACGGTCTACACGCTGACGGACAGGAACGGGAAGCTCTTTGAGGAGTCCACGGGCCGCAAGACAGTCCGCACATACGACTGGAGCTCCGGCAGCTTCGCCGCAATCGCCTACAACGACGCGGGCAACCCCTACCTCTACGAGAAGTCCAGCTACACGGCGGACGGGCTCGCCTCCAGCTACACGCGCAAGAGCAAGGCCGGCCTCATAAGCCGCCGCTGGGAATACGGCGGGGACTACAGCTCCTACGATGTCTACACGTCCCTGAACGGCGGGGAGGAATACAAGAGCTCCAGCTTCGTCGTGGAAAAAGAAGGGGACGAGTGGCAGTCGTTCGAGTACAGCTACGACAGGTCCGGCAAAATCACAAGGACAAAGAAGACGACAGGATACCCCTACAAGGGCGACCTGAGGCAGGACGCAAAATCCGGCCCCGCCAAGGAAGGCACCGTCTACTACTACTTCTACGAGGACGACGCGCTCGCCTCCATCACGCTGGAGAAGGACACGGCAGGCAAAAAGACCCGCAGCTACTACGTCAACAACAAGAAGATACGTACCGAAAGTTTCGCGCTGAACAAGAACGCGGACGTGGAGAAAGAGACTTCCAGCGGGTCAAGCTACACCTACAAGTACGTCTACGACGGCAACGGCAACTGGCTGCAGAAGGACTCCTACTACGAGGACGGCGGGGACGAGATAAAATACAGCCGCCCCCTCCTGCGCAGCAAGCGGGTCATACAGTACAACGGCTCGGTCGCCGCGCTCCAGGAGCCGGACATCCTCTATGCGTTCGACGCGGGGGACGACGACGCCAAGCTGGCGGCGGACAGGCAGGATCAGGGAGAGGAGCTCCTGACGGAGGACGATGCCTCCAAGGTTCCCTCCGAGGTATTCCTGTCGGGCCCCTTCACATCGGTCAAAGTCGATCCGATGGACGACAAGCAGACCCTCTACCTGGTGTTCAACGCGCAGGAGAAGGTGAACGACTACTCGGACAACGTCTCGCTGATTATCCGCAAGAAGCAGGGGGCCCGGCCCGAGGTCTACATCAACTGGAAGGAATTCCTGAACCACGGCCGCTGCTTGGTCACCTACAGGATAGACGACGGCAAGGCCCGCACGGAGGAGTGGACGCTCTCCACCGACGAGAAGGCGAGCTTCTTTGACGGCGACGTGCTCCAGCTGCTGCTAAAGATGAAGGACGCAGACCAGTTCATCGCCAGGACCACGCCTTTCAACGAGCCGCCCTGCACGGCTATCTTCGACATCAGCAGCTTCCGCAACCTGGACGATCAGTACGGCTGGCTCTTCAAGAAGGACTGGTAGGCCAGCCTGAAGGCAGCCTTGT
>JAFSSU010000363.1 GCA_017450845.1 Treponema sp. | reverse complement strand
TAAACTCCTTTTGAACCGGCTGCAGGAAGGGCAAACCTGCGGCCGTTTTTTTTGCATTCAAGCACAAATTTTGTGTGATTAAAGGGATGAGAACCTATCCCGGGATACCGCACATCCCATGTCTTCTCTTTACATGACATTGACTACTCCCTATTCTTCTCCAGATTCCCGGCTGCTTACGAATTCGCCGTACATCCATCCGATGACATTCGTTTTTGTCCGCACCTGATACCAAGGGTACTCTTCCTTTATATTGCCTCCGCTACTGTTTTGCCTCTTGTACGTTATCAAAACCAAGCTCCGGCGGTATGGTTACGGATGTACCGGACGACCGACCATGACATGACCGCTTTCTGGCGGCGGGCCTCTTCGCCGGGAAAGGCTGAGCGTCCTTCTGATTTGCGCAAAGCCGTGCAAGGCCCTATCGCATGAGGCCGCCGTGAAAGCAGCACTCGTATGTCTTCTTGTCGTGCCAGAAAATTTCCTCGTATCCCTGGAACCAACTGAAATCGCCGGTCACGTTGCACTTGTACAGGTATTCCCCGTCCTCGTAATGCTCCGGCCCGCGGTAGGGCATCCTGCGGTCAGCATGGCGGAGGGCATCCTTCAGGAAATTCCCGCTGAACTCTTTTGCGAGGACCCGGCCCAGGTAGTTCATCGCATACAGTGACTTTCCGTTTTTCCAGACAGCCTCCTCGCCCGCAAAGCGCTCGCCGCCGACATAGCTGTCATGGTAAGTGTAGCTGCCGTTCTCATAACGGAAGTCGTGGGAGTCAAGCCGGGTGGACGGAACTTCGTTCATGAACGCCGCATAGGTGTTTACGTTCGCTTCCAGGCGGAAGCGGATCAGCTCCTCCAGGTCGGGGTCCTGAGAATCCTCAGCTTCCGGGCTTATGCCCATCATGCATTCGCCGTCGCGCACAAGATAATCGACGGTCACGTTCATCATGTCGCTTATCTGGATTAAATTCGAGATGTCGGGGTATGACTGACCCGATTCCCACTTGGCGACAGCCTGGCGCGACACGTTCAGCCTTTCAGCGAGCGCGTCCTGCGTCAGCCCCTTGTTCTTCCTCAACAGCGCAAGCTTCTCTGAAAAAATCATCCAGTCCTCCTCAAAGTCCGATGGCGGCGTTTTACGTACTACGGTGTCTGTCGTACGGCAACGATTTCTGCCGCGCGCTCAAAGTTGTCTCATAATGTTGCCCCATCATAGCACGCGGGGCGGACTTTTTGAAGCAACCGGACGTTGCCTTTCCGTTACTTTTGGTTGGCGCAAGGCCCGGACCGGGCTTCAGGCGGCTCCCTCCTGGGCTGGGGTTCTTGCCCGTTTTCGCCCGATGTGATACCATGCTAAAAACGGAGGTTTTGATATGGAAACGCTTATGGAGCTCCTGCAGGACAGGGGCCGCTTCATCGACGAGATAACGGCCGGGAACAACATAAAGAAGAAAATAGAGAGCCTGTTGTTGATATGCCTAATCGCGTTCGCCGTCTACGGCTTCATCATGGGGATGTCCAACAGCTTCCTCCAGTCCCTGTCGTCCATGATTAAGCTGCCCCTCCTGTACCTCGCGACGACCGGAATATGCTTCCCGACCTTCTTCATATTTTACAGCCTGTTCGGCTCCAAGACGACGCTCTCCAAAAGCCTGGCCTATATGCTGACGGCGATATGCGTCATGAGCGTAATAATGCTCGCGTTCGCACCGGTGACGCTCTTCTTCCTGCTGACGAGCAAGAACTACACCTTCTTCAAGCTGCTGAACGTCCTGTTCTTCTCCGTTTCGGGAATCGTCGGGGTAAGCTTCTTCTATAAAATGATTGTTTCCGTGGATTCCAGGCAGGATGCCCGTAAGCCGGACTCCGAAGCTGATCCGGGAGCGGATGCATCAAAAACAGCCCCAAACGTTCCGGCTTCGGGACACGGGGCCAGGAACAAGATTCTTTTCTTCTGGCTCATCCTGTATGCGTTCGTCGGAACCCAGCTCGCATGGACGCTCAGACCCTTCTTTGGCTCACCGGAAATGCAGTTCGAGCTCGTGCGCAAGCTTGGCGGGAACTTCTACGTGGACATCGTCAAATCCATCGCCCGTATGTTCAACTAGGAAAAGGAAAGGCCGGGGGCAAAATCACCAAAGCAAAGAGCGGTTTGATGAGCTGACGGTACTCATCCGGAATACCGGCTACCAAAGCCGACAAGGAGAATCTGCTCAATGGCTATTTCAAATCGCAGAAAATGGAGGTGATGAACATGAGCCTTACGGAATTCAATCAGGAAGAGTACGACCGCAACCGCCACGAGGAGGGCTTCGCGGACGGCGAGCGTTCAAAAGCGCAGGATGCCGCCCGGAACATGCTGGCGGACGGGTTGCCATTGGAAAAGATAGTCCAGTACACCGGCCTGTCCGTCGAGGCCATCCGTGCTCTCGCCACCACAACCACGGAGCCAGTGCTGGCGTAGGGGCAACGGTATCCGATTGTCCTGACACCAGCCGGTATTCATTTGTGTACCGACCGGTATTCTTCTGTGTACCGACCGGTACGCTATCGGGAAAAGCGGGCTTTTACTTGCGCTCGCCGTCGGCCATGAGGAGCGTGCTCCGCCCCTCCGTACATGACGTGCCTGTTAAGCTCAAGGCTCCGCTCGCGCACCGCCTGGGCCTCCTCAAGCGGCCCCAGCTCGGACCTTATTCTTGCGGCTGCCGAGTCCGCCCCGGCTATGGCCGCCGCTATCTCGCCCTTCACCTCATCATAGCTTGAGTCGAGGGCCTCTATCTCCGCCTTCTTCGCCTGTATGGCGGACAGCGCGGACTTGAGCTTGTTTATCTCCTCCGAGCGGTCGGGGTCGAGCCCACGTATTATACGTGTGTCCAAACTGGATGCCCAGGAGGAGCCGAGGAGGCCGCCTTTGCCTGAGCAGGGGGCGTGGTGCCTTGTCACAGTGTAGCTGCTCTTCCGTCTGCGTTGCCTTCGTCCTGCTTGTCTGGGGAATGAGTTTATTCACAGCTGCCTTTACGCTGCTGACGGTCTGGGAAATTGTCCTCGAGAAGTTTTCATGGAAAGTGGATATGCTGCTTTGGACATTCTGGACAAAGCTTCTCAATGAATCACGGATGGACTGGCACGCGGCCCGTATTGCGCTGACCCTCGCGCTCCTGCCCCCGTCTCCGCCGCCCCCTTTTTTTGTAACCTTCTGGAAGCTGCGTGTTTGTATGTATAGAATGAAACGAAATAAACTCCTTTTGAACCGGCTGCAGGAAGGGCAAACCTGCGGCCGTTTTTTTGTCTTTTTTGATCCTGGGGCGGAGCTGATCAGGACAGGTTCGTCTTGCCCGCCCCCATCCGTATGCGGGGGTCGATGAATCCGTAGGACAGGTCGCTGACGATTCCCGCGGCGAGGCCTATGGCGACGTAGAACATGGAGATAGCCATGAACACGGAATAATCTTTCACGGCAATGGACTGCACGTAGCTCCTGCCTATGCCGGGCACGGCGAAAATCTGCTCGATAATCATGGAGCCGCCCAGTATGCCGATGAATTCCCCGAGGAAAGAAGGCATGAGGGGAACCATCGAATTCCTGAGCGCATGGCGGACTGTCGCCTGCCTTCTGGTCAGACCCTTGGTGCGGGCGAGCAGCATGTACTCGGATGTCAGCTGCTCGGTGAGCTCCGCGCGGATAAGGCGCATGTTGCCCGCCACCGGGCCGAACGAGAGCGCGAGCACTGGCATGATTGCGGAGTGAATCATCTTCCAGGAGAACCAGTCATTGCCGTCCCCGAACACGAGGGGGCAGAGGCCGAGCTTGTAACCGACGAAGTATTGCAGAAGGAATGCGTAGATGAATGCCGGCACCGAGATGAACAGCATGATGAACACTTGTATTATCTGGTCGGGCCAGCGGTTCTTGTTGACCGCCGCGATTATGCCGAACAGCACACCGAGCGGCACGGAGATAACGACGGAGAGTATGTTGACGTAGAGCGTCGCGGGGAGCTTGCTTCCGATGTACGCCGTCACCGGCTGCAGGAAAGTCCCCATCGAGGTGCAGAAGCCCCAGTCCCACCTGGTGAAAACGTTCCTCAGGAAGATGCCGTACTGCACGAGCAGGGGCTTGTTGTAGCCCCATGCCTCGCGCATGTCGCGCAGGGCCTTGTCGTAGCCCCCCGCGACGGACTCAACGGGGTTCGGCAGCAGGCGGATGAGGATGAACAGCATGGTCATGATGACGAACAGGCTCATCAGCATGAGCGCGATCCGCTTGAGCACGTACTTCAGCATCTGTCCCCGTCCTGCCCACAGCCGCCCATCAGTGACGCTTCACGTCGGTAATCCTCATGCCGACGTTGACCGGGGTCTTGGGCAAATCTTCCTGATGCTCCTTCGCGACCGAGAAGAAGGCCATCACGCCCTTGGTCGCGCGGCTGTTCAGATAGGGGATGTTGCCCTGAATCAGCTTTCCGTTGACGTAGACGTTGTATGAGCTGCCCGTGTCCTCGACCTTTATCGTGTTGAGCGTGTTGTAGCCCTTGTAAATCGCCGGGTGCTCGTAGAAGTAGGCCGTGCCCTTGTCGTTGGGCTCCACAAGGTCAACGTAGTTCTGCCCGTCCCAGGTGTAGAGCGCGTACTCGCCGTCCACGTTTATCTCGAAGCGGATGAAGTCCGACAGGTAGCCGCGCGGGTCGGGCTGGCTGTAACCGAACACGAATCCGTATGCCGCCTTCTTGTATCCCGACACCTTGCGGAAGTCGCCCTGAATCATGTCGAACTGGCAGATTTCCGGGGTCGTGTAGAAGTATCCGCAACGCTGCACGTCGGCAAGCGCGGGGTGGAACCACTTGCTGAACTTCTCGACATAGTCAACCGTGCCGTCATCCGCCAGCCCCTGCTTGTCCTTCGCCGTGGCCGAACCGGAATTGCCGTCGAGCCCGTTGGCATCGCCGCTGCCGTTGGTGGAGATTGTCATGCCATCTCCGTTGCCGTTCCCGTCGCCCTTGGCGATTTCCTTGCCGGTGCTCTTTCCGCCCTGATTGCCGGAGCCGTTGCCACTGCCAGAGCCGGACCCGTTCTTGTTGCCGCCGTTCTGGGCGGTCTGGCTGCCAGTGCCACTGCCCGACCCGTTCTTGCCATTCTGGTTGGTCGCGGAACCGCTGCCGGAGCCAGAACCGGACCCGTTCTTGCCATTCTGGGCCGTCTGGCTTCCAGTGCCAGTGCCGGAGCCACTGCCCGAGCCAGACCCGTTCTTGCCGTTCTGGGCCGTCTGGCTGCCAGTGCCAGTGCCTGAGCCGTTACCATTACCGGACCCGTTCTTGCCGTTCTGGTTGGTCGCGGAACCGTTGCCGGAGCCCGTGCCGGACTTGTTACCGGTATCCGCCTTGGCCGGTTCGTCTCCCTTGCCCGTTCCTGTACCGCTTCCGTTCTTGTTGCCGCCGTTCTGGGC
>JAFSSU010000362.1 GCA_017450845.1 Treponema sp. | reverse complement strand
TGGCAACTTCATCAGAAGGCAATCCCTATGAAACTGTCGCGGAGCAGGATACTCCTGTACAAGAAGCTCCGGCGCCAGAAACTCCGGCAAGGAGCTTCGCCCGGGACCGCGGGGGCCTGTACGAGTGGACGGGCGGTTTTGTCCTGGACGCGGCGGGGATGCTGTCCGCCGGACAGAACGAGAAGCTTTCGGGATACCTTCTGGAGCTGAACGACACGACGGGCGTGCAGATAGCCGTGCTGACCCTTCAGACGACGGGCCGCGAGCCGATACACGACTTTGCCGTGCGCCAGTTTGAAAAGTGGCAGCTGGGACAGAAAGGAATAGACAACGGGGCGCTGCTCACGATCGCGCTCGCCGACCGCAAGACGGACATCACGACCGGCGACGGGATAGAAGGGGTGCTGACGGACATTCTCTGCAAGACGATTTTGGATAACGTCATAGCCCCCGCCTTCCGAGAAGAAAAGTATGGGGAAGGCATCATCGGCGCGGTGCATGCCATGGCGGACACCATCACCCGGGACAACTCGCTCGTCACGGAGGATACGACCCCTGGAGCAGAAGATGAAATCTCCCGGGCAGAGCCTGCAGCCGAAGCAAAAACGGACGACGACTGGGTGGAGTTTTTAATATATGTCGCAATACTCATACTATTCGTCCTCTATGCTGTCATTAAGAAACATTTCGGCTGGGGTAGAAGCTCATATCGTTCCGGCGGTGGCTCATCCCGCTCTGGCGGGGGCGGTCACACGTCAGGCGGCGGTGCGAGCAGCGGCTGGTAGGCCCCGGGCAGCCGCCGGCATGAGGGCGGCCGCCTGACCATGAGGATAGTTTTTTTATATCGGCATGAAGGAGAAAGGTATATGTTTGGTTCCAAGAAGGAAAAGAAAAAGAGGGGCTGCCTTTTCAGGCTGGTGAAACTGGTGGTACTCGTTTGTGTCGGGTTCTTTTTCCTCGACATTTTCCTGGACGTCATGCTGGACGACACGGAATACATCTCGGAGGAGGAGCGGACGTCGGAAGCGGATGTGGAGGACGTGGAGCTTGAGGAAATGCTGGACATCTTCTTCGACTGGTACGGCTACCTTCCCGACGACGAGGAGGAGCTCTACCACTTCATGGAAGAAGAGGTGTATGCGGACTATGATTACGACGATTATGAATACGACGAGGAATATGAGAGCGACGACAGCTCTCCCTCCGGTGGCGGCGGTGGCAGCAGCTCGGAGAACCGCATGCGCTTCCTCGAGAAAGCCAACGGGTTCAAGGGCACGCCCTACGTCTATGGCGGCACCAGCCATTCCGGCGTAGACTGCTCGGGCTTAGTCTACTGCGCCGCAAAGGAAGCGGGAATCGGAACCCTGCCGCACAGCTCCAAGTCCCTGTACAACATGTCCAGGAAGATAAGCATGAGCGATGCGATAGAGGGCGACCTGATTTTCTTCGCCGCCGGCTCATCAATCAGCCACGTCGCCATCTACATCGGGAACAACCAGATCCTCCATGCCATAAGCGACGGCCCCAAGACAGGAGTCAGGGTCTCCAAGCTGAGCGAGAAATACTGGAAAAACCACTACTACGCTTCGGGCCGGATTTTCGACTGACCCGCCCTGCCCGGCCGTAGCCGCCCTACAGAGCCTCCATCAGGGCGAGAATAAGCTTCTTGTAGTCCTCCATCAGGACGGGGGTCTTTGCCTGGATCTCCGCCATAGCCTCCTCATAGTGGGGGGTGCCCGGCTGGCTGTCCAGAATCGTATGCCCGCTCTGCTCAAGGCTGGCGGCGGCCTCCCCCAGGGCATCCAGCCCGGCAAGGCGGGACGATGACTTGAGCGCGTGCACCTTCACCGTATAGTTCTTCCAGTCGCCCTTCTTCATGCAGTACTGTATCGTGTCCAGCGTGTCGGGCCCGCTCTCGGCGTACTGCTTGAGCACGTCCTTGCACACGTCGGGGCTGCCGCATGCCTTGAGCGAGCGCGCTATGTCGAGCCCGGGCACGAGCGAGAGCCTCTGCAGCACGGGGTCGGAAAGCCTCGGGGCTTCCTCCGCCGGGGCGGAAGCAAGGCCGTCCGCCTCCTCCGCTTTCAGGACCTTCTCCGGCGGCAGGTAATGGGCTATCATCTTCTCCAGCTTGATGCTGTTGACCGGCTTGGTCAGGTAGTCGGTGAATCCTTCCTTGATGTACATCTCCCGTGCGCCCGAGATGGCGTTTGCCGTGAGCGCGATGGCGGGCACGCCCCGGCACCGGTTCGTGTCCAGGTGTTCCAGCGCATGCAGGGTCTCTATGCCGTCCATCGTCGGCATCATGTGGTCTATGAAGAGGATGTCGTAGTGCTTTTCCGCACAGCAGCGCAGGGCTTCCACCCCGCTTGTGGCCGTGTCTATCTGCACCCTGGTCTCCTTGAGCAGGCCCTTGAACACCGTCAGGTTCATCGCCGTGTCGTCCACGCAGAGGATGTGCGCGTCCGGCGCGGTGAAGCTCGCCCTGTAGCTGGAGGCCGACTCCGCGCTCTTCCGGTAGATTTCCGAAAAGTCGCCCACGCCCTCGGACTCGATGACCCGCTGCAGGACGCGGAAGGAAAAGTCCGACCCCTTCCCGTACACGCTCTTCACCTCAAGCTGCGTGCCCATCAGGGAAAGCAGGCTCTGGACGATGTTCATCCCCAGCCCCGTCCCCTCGATCGTCCGGTTCCGCTTTTCCTCGATCCGCTCGAAGGCGTGGAAGAGCTTGGGGATGTCCTCCTCCTTGATGCCGATTCCCGTGTCCACGACGCGTGCCCGGAGCATGATGAAGCGGTCGTCCGCCGTCTTTGCCCCTCCCAGCGCGGCCAGCCCGTCCCCGGCCAGCTCCGCCTCGCCCGCTTCTTCCCAGCCGATTTCCAGCGTGACGCTGCCTTCCCGCGTGTACTTGACCGCGTTCGTCAGGATGTTCAGGACGCACTGCTTGATGCGGATCTCGTCGCCGTAGAGGAGGCGGGGGGTATCCGGCATGACGTTGACGACGAGCTTGAGCCCCTTGTCCTCCGCACGGGCATTTATCATGTTCACCAGGTCATTTATCATGGAGCCGAGGTCGTACTCGGCGTTGATGATTTCCAGCTTGCCCGACTCGATCTTGGAGAAGTCCAGGATGTCGTTTATCAGGCTCAGGAGGGAGCGGCCCGCGCTCTTGATGTCCGCCGCGTAGCGGATGATGTGGTCCTCGTCGCTCTCGCGCAGGATCATCTCGTCCAGGCCCAGGACGGCGTTGATGGGCGTGCGGATCTCGTGGCTCATGGACGACAGGAAGCTGGTCTTGGCCTGGTTCGCGGCCTTCTCCACCTTCACTTCCTCCCGCAGCCGCTGCTCCCGTTCCAGGCTGGCGATGTAGTCGGCAAGCTGGGCGGTCGTGGAGCTGAGCGCCTCGTACAGGTCCTGGATTTCGTCCCCGGTCCTGATGTCCAGCTCGTGCAGGTCTACCGTCTGGCTGCCCTTGTCGGAGATGGTGCAGCGGGTGAAGCTGTCCATCCCCAGGGCCATGAGGCGGATGGGGGCGGCTATCCTGTTGACGGCGAAGGAGTTCGCGATGAGGATGATGGGCACGGAAAAGTTGAGCATGCTCAGGAGCATGGCGAAGTTGGTCTGGATGAGCGAGCCGGTGATGAACATCTGGGGCAGCGGGGAGCCTTCGGTGAGCCTGTTCGCGTTGTCGTTGAACAGGATGAAGGCGAACACCATGGCCGCGTTGCACAGGACGAGAGCCTCGACGATGATGAGGCCCGTCACCTTGTTCTTCACGCTCCACCGCCGCCTGCGCTCCTCGGGGCTGCAGGAGACCTTGTTTTCCGAAAAGTAGCGGGCGCCAAGGAAGAGCGAGCGCATCCGTTCCGGGGCGTGGTTGAAGAACGCGTAGCAGACCGTCACGACGAGGTAGGCGTAGGGGACGATGGAACCGATGCCCTTAAGCTGGCCCCACAGGCTCACGTTATTCGTCACGTCCCGCGCCTCGTAGGCAAGGGTTGACATGAAGAATGCCGCCGCGATGCTGACGGAAAAGAAGGGGATGGCGAGCAGGCTCTTGAGCTTGCTCTTGTACCAGCCGTAGCGGATGGGGACGAACGCGATGATGGCGCTGGCGAGGATGACGAACAGGCGGAAGGTGTTCTGGATGTTCCAGAGGACGAACGCGTTGTAGATGAACAGGGTCAGCTCCATCAGCGCCGCGGTCAGCGGGCCGCAGAAGGAAGACAGGAGCATCGTCGGCAGGAGTTCCCAGTGGCGGCTCGCGCCAAGCTGGCCGTCCAGCCGGGATGAAAGCAGGGCGACCGCGACGAGGGTCAGGGCAAAGCAGAGTATGTTTACCAGCAGGTACTTCTTCCTGCCATTGTCCAAAAAGATGTTGCACATAGACCCTTCCATTATATCATATAGTGCAGCATTTCGGAAGAAAACTTTACAGGGATAATCCCGCGCCAGCGCACCCGTGCTCGCGCACACGTGCCTACGCACTGGCAAGAAAAGCTTTTGTATGCTAGTATAGGGGCGATACGAAAGGACGGTGGCTATGAAGGAATACTCTTACAGGACTACAGGGACCTGCGCCAAGGTCATACGCTTCTCCAAGACGGACGACGGCAAGATAACGAACGTGAGCTTCGAGGGCGGCTGCAACGGCAACCTCAAGGCCGTATCCAAGCTGGTGGACGGCATGACCGCCGGCCAGATCAACGGAATCCTCGCGGGGAACCTCTGCGGCAGCAAGGGTACCAGCTGCGCCGACCAGCTCGCGAAGGCCGTCATGGCGGCGGACTAGGGACAGGGGGCATCAGATGGCATTGCTCGGAGACAACAAAGACAGCCCGGAGGATGCCCAGCGGAAGTTCCGCAAGGAATTCGGCGAGAAAGTCAAGGACGAGGTGGATACGATCGAATTCGCGGAGCTGCGGGCGGACGGGGGCGTGTACCAGGACCTGAACCTGAAGAGCTGGCGCACGAGCGTCTGGGGCCTCATCGTCTTCTGCAGGAAATCCGTCTGGTACTACGTGGCGGAGCAGGAGTCATACCTCTCCTTCTTCATGAAGGGGGCGGGCAAGACCGAGGAGCGGCTCGTCTGCCTGTCCGGCCTGTCGGACATAGCGTACGCCCTTCCCCGGAAGGGATTC
>JAFSSU010000361.1 GCA_017450845.1 Treponema sp. | reverse complement strand
TTTTTCATTGCTTTCACCAGAAAAACTATCCACTATACTAGTTATTTTAGTATGAAATAACTATTTGTGCAATGGGGGAGAATTTAAGGTTACCCTAAACGGGCGTTTTACGGACGTATCACAAGGGCGTGAAAAAGGGCGGACCGCACAGGCCCGCCCTTCCTGAAGTGTATTCGATGAAGCCCCTTACTTCTTGGTGAAGGTCGCCTTCTCGGGCTTGTCGCCCTGGGTGAAGGTCAGGTTGTCGTCGGTGATGTCGTAAGAACTGTCCCCGCCGTCGTCCAAACATTTCGACGTAAGGGTGAAACTGTTGTCACCGTTTATCGTCGCCGTATAGCTCTCGCCATCGTTGGTTGTAAAGGTTATCGTGTCACCGCTTATGGAATACTTGATGAAGACGGAGCTGTACTTCGTCGATGACGGGCTGCTCCACCCATAGAAGGTCACCAAGTCGTCCGACTCGCCGACAATGTAGGTCATCTTGCTCACGCTGTATGTGTTGGTCACGGCAGAGCCGCTATCATACTCCATGATTTTCAGTGTGCAGTCGCCCGCGACGAATGTCTTGCCCTCCAGCGTGCTGTGAATGTCGTCCTCGTCGTCGTCATCGTTGCCTGAGCTGCATGCCGCAAAGCCGAACAGTGAGAGGGCAAGGAGGGCGGCCGTGAAGCCGTACAGAATCTTATTCTTTTTCATAGGTATTCCCCTTTCTTAAAACCGTAGGGAGGGGCAAGCTGAAACAACAGTTACCCCCCCCCAACTTTTATTATCACGCTATATAAATGTTCGGTCAAGCTTTTTGCAAGCCTGAACAAAAAAAACCGCCCTCCGCCGCACAAGCGCGGCCAGACCGGCGGTCCTCATGACAGAGCCTGGCGGCTCAGCTATAAAGCCCGGGAACATCTTCGCGGACCCCGGGCATCGTCCTGGGCTACCCTCGCTACTCGTCTTCCAGCTTGTAGAAGTAGTAGCGGTTGCCTGTAAGGGCGAACGCATTTGTAGAAGAGTCGCTGACATCGATGTGGGTTCCCATCATCTTCTTCTGCCAGTTCGTCTTATCCTGGGTGATATACCAGTTGTCCTCGTCGTCAAACGTGACAGCCAGCAAATTCGGGCAGTTCTTGAAAGCGTCCTTGTCGATGCTGGTCACTGACCAGGGAATCGTTACGAGGACGATGTCCTTCCTGTTCCTGTAGGAGCCGTACTCAAGTCCGGTCACGCTGTCAGGAATCTCCAGGCTTTCCTTCGCGAAAGCTGCCGCTCCCATAGCAAGCAAGGCAACGGCAACTATTTTAAATGACGTAAGTCTAGTCATACGCGCCTCCTTGGGATTAACAACCCTTCTGGTTAAATTATACAACGAAAGCGCGGATTGTAAAGAAGAAAATTCTGTTAGAAATACGAGGACGAGTCCAAGCCCACCGTGTAGCCGACGGCGACATCCAGGTAGCCGCTGCTGCGCTTCTTGGCGTAAATCTGGATGGCGGCATACTCCCCCTTGGGGTCAATCTGAACTTCCTGCACGGAGATTGTGTCGTCCACGCTGAAGC
This sequence comes from Treponema sp., assembly GCA_017450845.1. Lineage (GTDB taxonomy): Bacteria > Spirochaetota > Spirochaetia > Treponematales > Treponemataceae > Treponema_D. The sequence goes on along the minus strand of JAFSSU010000361.1, from coordinate 4,992 downwards.
CTGACGAGTCGGCGGGCGAGCCCCTGACGATGCGGCTGATGACGTACTGGTTCTTGTTGAGCGAGGAGCTCCTGCTGAGCTCCATCCCCATCAGGGGAACCATGGCCTCCGCTATCACGTCGTGGGTGTAAATCTCCTTGCCGGGGTTCTTGGGCCGCTCGTCCAGGTAGACGATTCTCTCCCTCGCCTTGCCGTTCGGGTCAACGGACCTGACCCGGATGATGGTGCCCATCTCGCGCTTCATCAGCTCCATCTTGAACGCGTCCAGGGAGTCCACCGGCTTCCCGTCCACGGCGACGATCGTCTCGCCGACGGAAATCCCGGACAGGGCGGCAGGGGAAGACGGCATGACGTACTCGACGGAAAGCCCCTCATTGGCCGCCCCGCTCCCGGCACGGCGCTTGGTCCTGCCGAAGCAGCCAGTCCAGGCGGCCTTCCGCTTGCCCTTGGAATAGAAAATCGGAAGCTCATAGCGCAGGTACTCCACCGGGATGGCGAAGTTCAGCCCCTGGTAGCTCTGCACCCCCGCAAAGACGATGGCCTGCACGGCCCCCTTGGAATCTATCAGCGGGCCGCCGGAGTTGCCGGAGTTGACCGCCGCGTCTATCTGGAAAACCTTCCCCGAGCTCAGGAGCTCCCTGTCCTTGGAGGAGACGATTCCGCTCGTCAGCGTCCTGTCGAGCCCGAGCGGGGAACCGATGGCATAGACCTTGTCGCCCACGTCCAGGTCCTCGCTGGAGCCGAGCGTGAAGACGTAAGGCGCGTCCACCTCGGTCTTGAGCAGGGCGAGGTCAACGCTCTCGTCATAGCCGATTATCTTGGCGGGAATCTTGGTGTCCGGGTCCTCCGCGAGGTAGATGTACAGGCGGGCAAAGCCCTCGTACTCGGGGTCAACGCAGTCCGCGATGACGTGGTGGTTCGTGATGATGTAGCCTGACTTGGCGATGAAGAAGCCAGAGCCGAGCACCGCGTCCGTGCGGCCGACCCTGCCCTGCACCTTCACTCCCTTGTCCACGTAGACGGTGACGGTCCCCTTGACGCAGCCCGCGAGGGTCGTGAAGCCGCTCGTGCCGGAGGAAAGCCCCGGAACACCGCGGATGACGGCAGACTCAAGCTCGGCCCGCCCCATCCTCAGGTCCGAAAGCTGCCTGTAGCCCACTGCCTCCAGGGAGCTGTACAGGCGCAAGGCCTCCATCCAGTCCTTCTGGGAGACGGCCTTCTTGTAAAGGCCGGAAACTTTCTCGCTGTATGTGTCGTACAGGCTCCGGGCGGAAGCGAGATCCGGGTTCTTGTCCAGAAGAAGCTTGGACCGCCAGAGGGCCTTCACCTGCTCATCGGCAGGAATCTTCTTTATCTGGCTTATCTCATAGGAGGCGGCATCCTCGGAACTGTACTGCCTGCCGCTCGTGTCCACGTCCTTGGGAGCCTTCGGCTCGGAGACGCAGGAAAAAAGCAGGGCGGCACATACGACGAAGGAAAAAACAGAAGAGCTCTTGCGGAACATCCCCTACATCTCCGTCTCTGGAATCATCATGCCGAAGTAGAACTCCCCGACGTGGACGGCATGGACCCTGTCCCCGACGATCTCTATCACGGTGGAAAGTCCCTGCGCGTTGTTCGTCCTGAAGTAATCCAGCGCGGCCTTGGAGAGGCTGGACGGCCCCTGCCCGCCTATCCAGTAGAAGGGATAGGACGGGTCCTTTGTCACGGGATAGTCCTGGCCTCCGCTCTTCACGTGGACGGGAACCCCGTCATCGATCGTGACGCTGACGACGTTCTCCTTGTAGGGCAGATAGAACATGTCGGTCTCGCGCTTGTGCCCGGTCTCCGGGTCAAAGCTGTTGGACACGCGGACGTTCCAGTATCCGTCGCCGTCGGTGTCCCAGGAGCTGACCACGGTCCCGCCGTTCAGGTACTCCTCGGTGAAGTCAGGCACGGTGTCTCCGTTCGTGTCCACCTGCACCATCCGCAGGTAGAAGTCAGCCCCGTTGGACGGCGTTCCGAACAGGTTGGTCATTATCGTGCGCTCCACTGCCCCGTCATGCACCGCCCCGTCCATGTCGGAGACCGGCGAGTAGTATTCGGTAGTCTCGAAGACGGAGTCCCCGTCCGCATCGACTATGCGGGAGACGGGCATGTTGTCCTGGAACTGGGTGTGGGCGTAGAGCTTGCCCGCATGGTAGTAGTCAGCCGACTGCATCTGCCCGTCCAGCACGGAGACGTTGATCCATGAATTCTCCCGCTCGGTGCTCGGGACGGTGAAGCTGGAGGAGGCGAAGGCAAGCTCCACCCTGCCCAGCCGCCGCTCGTCGATGTTGGGAACCGGGAAGAAGAATTCCGCCCCGGAAGCCTCGCTGATAATCCTGTCAAAGTCCATCCTGACCGGCGTCCACAGGAGCTCGTCGCCCATCAGGTTGAAGATGTTGACCTTGCGCCCCTCATCGTCCTTGACGACGAAAGAGGACAAGGCAGGGAATGACTGCCAGGTGAAGTCCGCCTCGCCGGCCTCAAGGTAGTCCGCGTCGTAGAGGATGCCGGAGACGGGAAGGCCGAAGTCACAGAAGACCTCCCACTCAAGCTCGCCGTCCTGGTTGAAGTCGTAGGAGACGTGCTGCGGCCGCCCCCGATAGTAGGAGACGGTCAGGTCATCAATGCCGTCGCCGCTTGTGTCGCATGTCAGCTCACCGCAGAAAGCGGTGAAGTATTCCTTTGCCTCGGCCCTGACCGCCTCGTCATCGATCAGCATCATGAAGGCCCGGAGGTAGTCCACGTTCAGGCTGTCGTCCGCGAACGTCGCTATGTACTCGAATGCCTCCTTCTGTCCGACCAGGGCCTCCTCAAGGGCCACCCCGGCGTAGAGCGGGTGCACCAGGCCCCTCGCGCTGAACGACTGGAGCAGCTTCCTGCGCTCGTCCCCCCTGGCAAAGGCCGCGGCCATTATCTCAAGCTCCGCGTCCTCCTCCTTGGTGCTCTCGTCATAGAGCACGATCTGCTTTATGAATGAGTCGGCAAGCCGCCTGACGGCCGGGTCCTCGCTGCAGGGGTCCTCATAGCTGAAGAAAAGCTGGGGGAAGCGCGTGTCATCGGGGAAAATCCGCCTCGCGTTGGAAATCTTGTTGCGGGCGGCGGCGTAGGACTCCGGCGTTCCCATGCGGTAGTAGGCCTTGGCACGGATGTACTCGGCGGATGAGGAGAACACGGGCGGATTGGAGTCCAGCACCTGGAAGACCTCCGCACTCCTTCCCGTGTCGGAAAGGATATCCGCGTAGAGGATGCGGGAGTTGTCGCGGTTGTAGTTGACCCAGTTGCCGACCGAGAGGGCCCTCTCCACGAGGGGAAGGACCTGGGCTATGCTGCCCCCTCCTTTCTGGACGGCGACCGCATAGACATACCAGAGGTCGGAAACACTGTCGTCATAGCTCAGCCCCATCTGTGCCTGGGAAGAGGCCGCAGCCCAGGAAGACTGGGAGGCGTAGTTCCCGGCGGCCTCCAGGCATCGCAGGGCCGTCCTCCTGTTGGCAAGCGACACGGCCGTGGAGGCTCTCTCAGAGTCCTGGGCAGACACGAACGGAAGGGCAGCGGCAAAGCAAAAACAAAGCGCAAAGAGTCTCGACCTCATACAAACATCCTCACCATGCTTAAATCTTCTTTTTATAGCTTATTTATAGCGTAAATTTCGGTCTATAAACAATCGTACGGCACACATTATACAATACTTTCTAATATTTTACCACCCAATTCTTGAAACCGAGGGGACCACCCCAGACGGCGGCAAGGGGCTGGCCGGGCAGGTCCAGCCTCTGCACGAGGGGAATGTCGTCCTTCCTGCCCGCGCACTTCCAGCCGTCCAGCACGGAGGCGACGGAACGGAAGGAGTCCCCGGCTTCCCTGACGCTGTCCCCCGGCTGGCGGCTCCTTATGAGGAAGGGAAAAGACAAGGCCGGCAGCAGAAGGCTATCCCCCCCGGCCTCAAGGACGACGGACGCAGGCTGCCCCTCCCTGCGCACGATGACTTCGAGCCCGCCCGCCCGGTAGCGGCCCTCATCGCGCACAAGGACGCAGAAGCCCCGCTCGGAGGGTTTTGCCTCCTCCCTCCCCACGATCAGGGACTCCCCCTCCAGGCAGACCTGTATGCCAGAGCAGGACTCCTGGCGCGACTCCGGGAAGCCCCGGCCGGCAATCCGGGAAAAGAATGAGTAAGGGATGCGGGAGGGGCTTTCGGAAACCGCATCGGCGGCGGCATAGAGGAGACGGACACGGATTGCCCGCATTTCCCGGAAGAAGGGGGCGGCATCCATGACTATGCGGCCAGCCTCGCGCCGGAAACGGCAGCGGGGCTTGGCGGCCTCCAGTCCCACCGTCAGGAACTCGCCGTCGTCCCGCATCTTGCAGGACAGGGAAAGCAGGGCCTTCCCCCAGCCGGGGAAGCTCTCGTCCAGGGTGGGGACAAGGACGTTCCGGACCCGGTTCCTAAGGAGGGCGTTGTCCGCGTTCGTGCTGTCCGTCCGCCAGGATATGCCCTGCTCCGCGAGGTAACGCTCTATGTCCGCCCGGGATATGCCAAGGAGGGGCCTGACGTAGCGGTCCCGCCGCTCCCGTATGCCGGCAAGCGACTCCGTGCCGCCCCCCGCGAGAAAGCGCATCAGCAGGGTCTCCAGCTGGTCATTGCGGTTATGGGCAAGGGAGAGGGCGCAGGCGGAGCTTTCCGCAAGGAAGCGCGAGAAGCACTCGTAGCGGGCGTTCCTGGCGGCCTCCTCCAGGCTCAGCCCTCCCTGACGGGCGGCCTCCAGGATCTGACCGCGCGGTATGTCGTAGCGGCAGCAGCTCACGCCCAGCGACGCGCAGTAGGATTCCACGAAGTCCGCGTCCCCGGCGGTCTCCGCCTCCTCCCGAAGGTTATGGTTCACCGTGACGGCAAGCAGACGGGCGGACGGCGGCAGGACATGCGAGAGGGCGGTCACGAGCGAGACGGAGTCGGCCCCGCCGCTCACG
>JAFSSU010000360.1 GCA_017450845.1 Treponema sp. | reverse complement strand
GGAAACAGAATCAGGAGGAAAGGCATCCCCGGCCACGGCAGGGTCATCCAGACCGGAGAAAACACCGGGAACGCCGGGCGCGGCATCCGGCAGATCCCCGCCCTGCACATCATGAGAATCAGGTTCACTGGCCCCCGAAGGAAGCTCCTCCCCGTCAAGAGGAAGCTTCCCGTCCCGGAAGGCCGCCCCGGCATCACCGCCACCGGGAAAATCATTCACCTACGGCGGGACGGAAGAACCATGGCCGCCGGAAACAGGATCCATGCCAAAAGAGCCGTCGCCGAACCCAGCATCACCGTCAGGCGGAAAATCATCCTGCGGCGAAACCGGCTCGACGCTCTCCGGGGCAGGCATCATGCTCCCCCGGGCCTCAGGCTCCCCGGCGTCCTGCGCCTGATACGGCGAGCCTGCTCCCGCATCAGGAGAAGCACCGGAAGGCATCCCGCCTGAAAAAGGATCAAAATACGGAGAAGGCCCGTCCGCAGGAACGTTACCGCCATCCTGATCTCCGGAAGGAGAAAAAGGCTCCCCCTCCGGCACGGAAGAGGCAGCCTCCGCCTCGCCCCCGGCGGCAGGAACGGCATCGCCCGGAAGGCCGGTCCCCGGCCCGCTGTCCTGAGCATTGTCCTGAACGGACTCCGGGTCAGGACTTCCTACCAGCTGCTTATAATTCGGATCGTTCTCGTCATCAGGAACCTCGATAAGGGTAGGCTGCCTGTTACGCCCAGCCCCGAACAAATTCTCGCTCATGAAATCACCCCTCCCCAACCGATACCGCGACGCTGCCGTCACCAGCCCGGACGGTCAAAACACCGTTACCAAACGTAACGGACATATCCCTGCCCGGCAAACGGACCTGCACGGTCACCCCGCCGAACTCCGCCGTAAAGGAAGCTGAACCGGAACTGCCCGTCAGCTGCTTATAATCCGGATCGTTCTCGTCATCAGGAACCTTAAAAAGAGGCGGCTGCCTGTTACGCCCAGCCCCAGACAAATTCTCATCCATGGAATCCCCCTTCTCCTCAGGCATCCCGTCATCAGGACGGTCCGGGGCCGCATCCCCGGAACCCGGGAATCCCTCCTCGACAGGCGGCTGCTCCCCGCAGAACGAAGGATCGTCATCCTCCCCGCATGAAGGCTCCGCCCTCACCTTAGCGGCCTCCGTCGCCGGAACAAAATTCGGGTCGCAAGGATCCTTCACGGAAACAGGCCTCCCGTCACAGCCGGAAGCGGAGGCAACGTCATGAACGCACCCCGTCCCGCCATGGTCATCCCAGTCTATGACCTTCCCGAGTGAGCGGGCCACGTTGTCAAGGAGAACCTTGTCGGCAACCCAAATTTTCAGGAACTTGAGGGGAACGCCGACAACCTCGGCATCAGCCTCCGTGACAAAATCAGGACTGAGCACGTAACTGGGATACCTGTCCGAATAAGAGCGGCAATAGGTCAGAAACGCCCTGATCACGTCCAGCTTCACGGGGCCGAACAGCCTGCCGCCCGCCCTGAGCCTGTCCTCGGCAACAGAACGGATCAAGGAATCCGCATAAACCCAATGCTTCAAACCTGACAAGCTTATGTCAAAATCATGCGCGACATCCTTAAAACAATCCGTGATAGAACAGCGTTCAGTCTTCCTAATCTTCATGAGAAGACACGCGACAAGCGCAACCTTGAAATCAAAATTATAAAACCTCTTCCTTGACCACCACATACGTTACTCCACGACCTTCTCGATATCAACGACGGTCTTGCCCAGCCTGAGCCGGATCTTCGTCACGAGCTTGTTGATGGTGATGCAGTTCTTCGTCACCTGCGTGTTGATGATATCGTCCTTGTTCTCAAGCACGGCAGGAATGTCCATGTTGAGGCACTTCTCGTCAAGGATGATGTACGTCTTCTGACCGTCGTCAAAAACGCACGTCGGATACCATGACGGCTTCTCCGTGGACTTCTTCGAGAACGTGCTGGCCTTGCCCATGTCCCACTTGTAATTGAAGGAGAGCGTACCGCCCGCCGCGATTATGTCCTGGAGCGTGGTCGGCTTCGGCTCGGCAGGAACATCCGCCGCGGCGGCCCTCGCCGCGACCGCGCCCGCGGCGGACGACGCGAGCGGGCCGGCGACAGGAACGGCCTCATCATTATACGTCCACTTGCAGTAGGGCATGTAGTGGTTCTGGTAGCTCTTGATCTGGAGCTGGTAGACGCGCCTGTCCGTGATGATTATCATCGTCGAGTCAAGCTGCGCCTTGTCCGGCTTGAGCATCAGGTAAACGGTCGGAAGCCCGTTCACGAGGCCCGTCCCGCGGGAGAGCTTCCAGACGCTCGTCTCGCTTATGTAAGGAACCTCAAGCATCTCCTCCCCCGGCTGGAGCTGGATGATGGTCGTATGGTAAGTCTGGCAGTGGACCTGATATATGTTCTCGGGCTTGAACACGAACGCCCTGAGCTCGCCGTCCTCGTACTTCGGGACGACGGTGAGGTCGTCAAGGGCCTTGTTCAGGGCATCCGTGCCCGTCAGGGTCTTTCCCTTCGAGCCCTTCTTCTGCTCAGCCTCCAGGGCGGCCTTCACCGTCTCGTCATAGACGATGTTAGGGGCCTGGACATAGACTATCTTCTTCTCCTTCTCTGCGGCCTTGGCCGCAGGCCCCTATGTGGGCGCAGTGGAAGCCGCGCCGGAACCGGAAGATGCCATCATCTCGGCGGGGATGCCCGCATCGCGGAGCTTCTTCTCGGTCTCCTCACGCTTCCTGCGGGCCTCCTCCTCCTTGGCCTTCCTCTCCTCGAAAGCCTTCCGCTCCTCCTCAAGCTGCTTCTCGCGGGCGGCGAGGGCCGCGGCCTTGTTGTTCAGAAGCTCGCGCTTCTGCCTCTCAAGGTCCTCCATCTGCTTCTCGATGGCATCAATGTCCACCATCCCGTCAGGGCTGGTGGCGGCCTCCTGGGCCATCACCGAGAGCATCATCGCGTAGGACGTCAGCAAAGCCATCGCCACGGCCTTGCCCCTGGAAAAATGCTGCATAACAAAAAACTCCTTTTTCCTGAATCACATAAACGAAAGGCGGAAAGCTCCTAATCCACCCTGAATTTTCCCGGCATACCAAGGAACGTCCCCGGACAAGAAACCGGGAATCCGCCCTGACCTGAAAAAAAACCGGGCCCCTGGAACCCCGGTGGAAAGCTCACAGCCCACGAAGGGAAAACCACGCCTTCATCCGGACAGAAGCTTCCGGGCACAAACCCGGGAAAAACGGAGGCAAAAACAGGCACGGCCCCGGCAACCCCGGGCAAAAACCCGCCACAAAGACGCTCGGGAACGTTCTCCCCGGCACAGGAGGCAAGCTCCGCGACCCTCTCCTCAAGGATCCTGACCCGAAGGGCAAGCGACCCGTCAGGACCGAAGGAACCCTCGGGAACGACCGGCTCAGGGAATCCCCCGTCCTTCCCGAGACACCAGTTACCATCCTCCGCCGACACGCAGACAAGCGCAAGGCAGAAAACCATGGCGGCAAAAACACAGGAAAGCTTCCTACGGCAAAAAACTCCCGGACGAAATTTTTCCTGCATCATGCCACCCCCGACGAAAGGCCAGCGGCCGGAACGCATGCCCGGACAACCGGGACATCGCAAGAAACCACCGCATCACCCGCGGCAAAAGCCGCAGGAAGCGACGGGACGGACGAAAGCACCAGCGGCAATATGACCGGCATGGCGGAAACAAACGAAAAAATCACCTCATACCCCCGGAAAACATCACATGACCCTCTCGACAAACGTGAAATCATACCCGGAGAAGAAAATCCCGAGCGGGTTGGACTTCTGCTCGTCGGCGGAAGGCTCAAGCATGGAGACCTTGAGGACACCCCTCATGTGGTCCTTGTAATTTACCTTGCCGCCGAGCGAAGTGCTCGTCACGAAAAAATCCAGCTGATAGGACTGCTCCGAAAGCTTCAGGATAGTCTGCACCTCGACGGTGACAAGCTCCTTCCCGAACATCTTCCTCGGGTCATTCCCGGCCTTGATTTCCTCGGTAAGCTTCGCCGAGGTCTCCTGGGTGAGCATGCGGTACACGTCCGTCAGGTTCTGCCTGAGGATCGCGCTGTCCGCGGGAACGGAGAACCGCTTCGTGACGAACTGCCGCATCTGGTAATCGATGGCCACCTGCGGGACCTTCAGGCCCGTATAGGAAAGCTTCGTGACCGGGCCCACATAGGTCGCCTCGCCGAAATCGGAGACCGTTATCACGCACGGCACGGACCTCGGGAGACTCACCGCCCAGATGGCGACCCCGACGGCAAGGACGAGCATCCCGAAGGACGCTATGGCGAAAATGCGCCACCTGTTCTCCCTGATCTTCTCGTCCCGGACGAACTTCATGAATATCTCGAGGGGAGTATCCCTCGTCGCCGGAAGAGTGAAATTACCCTGGGACACGGCTTACCCCCTGTCCTCAGAATTGGGAAAAAGCTCCTCGTCATTCTCTATGTCGTCCGGCTCGGACCACTCGTCGAATATCTCGTTGAACACACGGAGCTCCTCATCCTTGATCCTGACCTGCGACTGGCAGGAAAGGATGAGCCTGCGGAGGAAATCCTCGGACCTGAGCCTGCGCCCGGGCCCCGTCTCAGAAACGTCGGTCCCGAGATTCAGCAGATCCTCGGGCGTAATGTTAATCTCTACTATCATACTTAATTCTCCTTGGCATGACGGGACACAGGGAATCAGTCCCTGAGCTCCGTATCATCCTCATCCGGAAGGCCCGAATAATCGACGGGAATC
>JAFSSU010000359.1 GCA_017450845.1 Treponema sp. | reverse complement strand
GCGGGCAGAGGCTCCTGCAGGCGGCCGGGCCTGAAATGCCTTCCCGTACCCGGAGGGGCCGCAGGACGGCAGGCGTCCCTGATTGGCCTCCAAAAATCACCTGAAAATTTCCTGTCAATTTTGCCGTCCCTGTGCTATAATGAAAAAATGGCAGATTTAAAGAACTACAGACCCATGTTCATTCTTGATCCCTACAAGGGCACAGATTTCAGCGGGGAATGGCCCACCATCCCCGAGATGTTCAATATAAGCTTCAAGCGTTGCCCCGACCGCCCCTGCTTCATCGACTTCGCCGAGGACGGCGGCAAGAGGAGCCTCTCATATGCCGAAGTCCGCCGGGACGTGCTTGCCCTTGCCTCCTTCCTCGTGGAGCAGGGGCTTGCCAAGGGGGACCGGGTAGCCGTCACTGGACGGAACTCTCCAGAATGGGGAACGGTGTTCCTTGCGACCCTCTTTGCGGGGGGCATCATCTGTCCCATAGACTGGGCCCTTGGTACCGACCTTCAGGAGAACCTTCTTGCGACCGCCCGGCCCAAGTTTTTCTTCGTCGATGAGGACAAGTACGGGCACTATGCCTCCGGCCGGAACGACTTCCGCGTGTTCTCCCTCAGCCCCAAGCAGGACGACACGTACATCGACAAGCTCAAGCCGGCCGGGGAACAGGCCCTGCCCCATGCAGAGCTTGAGGACACGGCGGCAATCCTCTTCACCTCCGGCACGACGAGCAAGCCCAAGGGGGTCATGCTGAGCCACAAGAACCTCGTGTCCGACTGCTACACGGCCCAGGACAACATGAGGCTCTACCAGACCGACGTGTTCTACAATCTGCTGCCGATCCACCACGCCTACACGATGCAGGCTGCATTCATCGAGCCCCTTTCCGTCGGGGCCGCGATCGTCTTCGGCAAAAGCCTCTCTGTCACAAAAATCATGACCGACCTGAAGAACGGCGGTGTCACGATGCTTTTGGGCGTTCCCATGCTCTTCAACAAGTTCGCCGCCGGAATACAGAAAGGGCTCAAGTCAAAGGGGCCGGTCGTTCACGGGATAATCCGCCTCCTGATGGGCATTTCCTACATCATAAAGAAGCTGACCGGCCTGAACCCCGGAAAGAAGATGTTCGCCGCCGTCCTCAGGCAGGCCAATCTCTACACCGTCCGCATAGCCATCTCCGGCGGCGGCCCCCTGGACAAGAAGGTGTTCAAGTTCTTCAACGAGATGGGAATAGACTTCGTGCAGGGCTACGGGCTCACCGAGACCTCCCCGATCGTCGCGCTGAACCCGGTGGAGCACTTCAAGATAGAGAGCGTCGGAAGCTACTTTGCCAGGCACATGGAGATGAAGATAGACAAGCCCGGCGAGGACGGCGTGGGCGAAATCTGCGTCCGCGGCCCGATGGTCATGCAGGGCTACTACCAGATGCCCGAGGAGACCGCAAAGGTCATAGACGGCGACGGCTGGTTCCACACGGGCGACCTGGGCTGGCTGGATGACGAGGGCTACCTGATGCTGTCGGGCAGGGCCAAGAACATGATCGTCACCTCCGGCGGCAAGAACGTCTACCCCGAGGAGATAGAGGACCAGTTCCAGATGGAGGACGACATCCAGCAGATAACCGTACAGGGCTACCATGCGGACCAAGCCGGGGTCGTCGAGGAGATAGAGGCCCTCGTCTACCCCTCGGACGCCCTCTACGAGCGGCTCGCCCTCGTGCGGATGACCGACGTGCAGCCCGAGGCCGTCCGCAAAGCGGTCCAGGAGAGCGTGGAAAAAGTCAACAGGAAGCTCCTCCCCTACCAGAGGATCACGAAAATCACCCTGCTTGACAAGCCTCTCGAGATGACGACGACCCTCAAGGTCAAGCGCAACTACGACAAGCAGTAGCGGGATGGCCGGGCGTTGTCCTTCCGCTCAGGAACCCGCAGATAATTTCTCATAGAGTTTAAACAGCTCTGAGATACATTCCGCTTCGGTCATCTTCATCGCAAAGCCGTAGGCGGTCATGACCGCCTTGTCGTTCTCTCGGTGGGCCTCCACAAGCTCCGGGAACAGATACGCTTTGTCGCCGTAAAGCTGGGCGAGGGTGCAGTCGGCGTACTTCTTACGCGCATCAAGGACGGCTTGTGCGGTCCGCTCTATTGCGCTTCTCTGCCCGCCGGCCGCCTCCGGCCACGGGAAGTTGTTGTAGACGATATCCTTGCTGTAACGGTAATCGCTCTTGAGGCGGCCACCCACAGCCCGCATCCATGCATTGTGCACGTTGCTCGTCAGCACGCCGAAATGATAGAGCGTTGCATCCGGAACAATAAACACAAGGTCGCTACAAATTGAAGTTCCATCAAGATAGCCAATTGGAATATACTTTCTTCGCTCAGATGATACCTTGGGTATGACAATATAGTTCCCCTTCGGGAAGTTCTCCACATGAAAACGCGTCGGCCTGTCGGCAAGCTTTACCGTCGGTGCGCTTGTGCTCGCAAGGCGGTATTCGCGGACGGCCTGAACCCGCTTCATACATTCGGGCATCTTGAGCAGCTCTGCGGGCGGCAGGTCGCCG